>CAMQVM010000028.1 GCA_947038135.1 uncultured Rikenellaceae bacterium | reverse complement strand
TCACCCTCCATAAATGCACAGTTGTCTTTATAAGCAGATACCACAGTACGTGGATTTGCTTTAGTAGTCTTTTTTATAAGACCAAAAAGAGTGTCTGGCTTCTCTACACCATCAATAACAAACTGCCCGTTGAAAATTTTGTGACGGCAGTGCTCTGAGTTAACCTGCGAAAATCCAAAAACCTCTGAGTCGGTAAGCTTACGACCAATCTTTTCGCTTAGCTCCTTTAGGTAGTCAATTTCATCTTGGTTAAGAGCTAAACCCTGCTCTGCGTTGTAAACCTCGATGTTATCGATGAATATTACAGGCTTAGGAGTTGCATCTACCTTGTATATACTCTGATCTATACCCTTATATAGGCGGTTAAGCATCTTGTCGTATGGAGCATCTTCGCTCGATACAGGAGTAAACTCCTCTATCCTGATGATACCCTCGATACCCATATTTTGGGTTATCTCTACGGCATTTGTGCTCCATGGAGTGATCATCTCACGACGTGGACCTATATATAAGCCATCGTCTGAGTCTGACTCTAAAAGCACAGCTCCACTAAAGAGCCACTCTAATTTTGAGATTGCTTGCGCATCAAGCTGGGTCTTGCTTTCAAGACCATACACTAAAGTTGAATTTCTAAAAAAAAGTATCATATCAAAATAATTTACATCTTATTTAACCACTTATTCACTCAATATTCAGAGAGTAATAATAGGAATATTTGACAAAGATAGTTATTTTCCTTTTTTTAAGCTACTTTTGTGATAGTTTTTTGAAAATAAAATGTCAAATGAAAAATAAAAATAGTCCAATCGCCATTTTTGACTCTGGAATTGGGGGGTTAACAGTCTTGAGAGAGGTCCAAAAATCTCTCCCTTATGAAAACTATATTTATTATGGTGATGGCAAGTCGTGCCCTATCGGAAATCTACCTCATAGCGAAATAATGTCTATAACTATTAACGCCATAAATATTCTTGTTGAGCGGGGTGCTAAGATGATAATTATCGCTTGTAACACAGCCACTGCGGTAGCTATAAAAAAAATCAGAGAGCTATATTCTATACCTATCGTAGCTATTGAGCCCGCAGTAAAACCTGCCCTAAATAGCTCTAAGAGTGGTGTTATAGGTGTCCTTGCTACACAGCGCACTATTGATGGCAAGCCACTAAAAGAGCTTTGTGCTAGGCTTGTAACTGATCAAAAGGTGGTGTTTGTTGCAGGCAATGGTCTAGTTGAAATTGTAGAGGGAGATGGTGTTTTATCGGCAAGTAACTATAGCTTAATAGAGGGGTATATTGAAGAGATGATATCACAAGGTGCAGACCAAATTGTACTCGGATGCACCCATTATCCATTCCTTATTAAGACAATGCAAGAGATTATTGGCAGTAGAAATGTAACTATAATTAATCCTGCACCCTCAATTGCGGTGCAAGTAGAAAAATTACTTGCTACTGATGCTCTTTTGAATAAAAATGGAGGAAAAATAGAGTTTTGCTCCTCTTTAGATAAAAGATATAATGACTTTATTGAGAAAAATTACTATAAATTACTATCTTTGTAAAAACAAGGTTTATCTGTTAACTATAAATAACATTATGAAAAATTTATTTTATGCGGCAACGCTCCTGCTATTTGGTGGGTCTACATACGCTCAATCTAACATAGATGTTTCAAAAGCAATAACATCTACATCTTCAACATCTATAAATAAGGAGCTTGCTCGGAGTGAGTTTCACTCTTTTGGTGTTAAGGAGGAGTTTAAGGCTAAAGACATCTCTAAATCTTCATTTCGTAGGTCACTTGCTGGTGAGTGGAAGTATATTGTTACCCGTGGAACTACTCCACGAGGCTACACTACTGAGTCGTTTGATGCAGCTAGCTGGAAGAGTGTTGCAGTGCCGATGCTAAAGCCTCTATCTGTTACTACAAATGCTATAACTAAGGTATCTAAACCATTTGTGGTGGAGCTGCCAAAAAATCAATTTATCACAACCTTTCGTAAAGATTTTGGTATACCACTGTCGTGGGACGAACGAGAGATTTATCTTCATATAAATAACCTTGCTGGCGGTTCGGTCATTTATATCAATGGCAAAAGAGTAGCATATAACGACGACTCTCGCTCTTTAGGAGAGTTTAATATCACTAAGCAGTGCAAAGATGGAGCTAACCAGCTAACAATAGTATCGTATAGCCATACAGCATCTACATATTTAGAGCTAGGTAGTAATTTTGTGGCAGGTAACATTGGCGATTGTTACTTGACATCGCTACCTAAAGTTATGTTACGTGACTACACTATAAAAAGCACGTTTGACCCAACATACCAAAATGGACTGCTTGAGTTTGGTGCGATAATACAGACTCATTACCTTAACCCAGCAGAGATAAAGATATTTTTCGACCTATATAATGAAAAGAATGAAGTTGTAGATTCACAAACAAAGATAGCAAAGCTAAAGAGGAAAAAAGCTGACACTGTTTACTTTAATGTATCGCTTCGTGATGTTGAAGCGTGGAACAGCGAGGTGCCTTACCTATATCGAGCAGAGATACGAGTACAAAAAGATACTCGCTTTACAGAGTATATGGCTGTTAATGTAGGTTTTAGAGAGGTTAAAACTGATAATAAAAAACTATATATCAATGGCACAGAGACAGAGGTTAAAGGTGTAAGGCTAAAACCATCTGACATATCTGGTAGCGATAAAGAGCTTCTTAACCTACTCCTTGATATTAAAAAGAGCGGTGTTAATAGTGTATGGGTTAATACAGTGCAGCAGAAATATTTCTATGACCTAACTGATAGTTTAGGGCTGTATGTATTTAATAGTGCTAATATAAATGGAGAGTCTTCGAGCAAGTCGTTATATTACGCTTTGGCAAATAGCCGAGAGCTACTACCTAAATTTATTGAGCGCACCACCAACATGTATGAAAGTGTAAAATCACGCCCTTCAGTAGTAGTAATGGCATTGGGTGAGAGTGCAGGTAATGGCTATAATAGCTACCAAAGTTATTTATCAATAAAAGATAGAGATACAAGCCGTCCTATAATATATAACGATGCCAAAAGTGAATGGAACACCGATATACAACTACTGTGTAACCCCTCTTACGAGCAGGTAAAGAAGTATAAAAGCACTACACACCCAGCATTAGCTGTTGATATTAAAGGTGGAGATGTTGCTAAGATGTGGAAAAACATGGGTAGTGATAGTGATATTCAAGGGTTATTTATTGAAGATATTAAGGCGTTAGATAACAAAGAGGTAGAGCTAGCCTTTTCAAACATAGAGATATATCTCAATGGCACTGATGTGATATTAGTAAACAGGCTTGTACACTCAAAGCTTGACAAGTTTGATGTTGTAGTTACTCTATTTGCTAAAGATAAAACTAAAGATGTTGTAATTGCACCGTTCGCCGCAGGTATAGGTCAAAATGAAAGATTGTCTTTAGTGGTGCCTAAGCTTGTTATCTCTAAATCTATCACAATGATAGATGTTAAAGTGCAAACTAAAGATGGTGTAGTGATTAAACATCAGCAGTTTAATATCTAGTTTAAGCTATGCGACAAATTGATATTATAAACTTTGTAGATGCAGTAACAAATCCACGTGTACATTTTAAAACCTTGACAAATATTCTTCCGATGTATAATAGCAGAGGCAGTGTTATTATGTATGCAGGTAATCAATCGGTGGTGTTTAAGGTCTCTATTGATAGCAAATGCTATGCGTTGAAGTGTTTAGAGCTTCCACACAAAGAGCTTACAGAAGAGGCTAAAAGTGCAATGATGTTTATCTCTTCACAAGACCGAGACTACCTTGTTAGCAGCCAGCACCTTGAAAAAGAGCTTTCGATATATACACTTGATAAATCGTTTGAGGACTTATCGGTGGAGCTTCGACCGTGGATAGATGGAACCACCCTTGGCTCTAAGATGATGGACCTGATAGATATAGGCGACTCAAAGGGTATGGACCTCGTAATAGATGATTTCTTGAAGCTTGCAAGTAAGCTCTTAGAAGAAGATTTTGCACATGGAGATTTAAAACCTGATAATATACTTATCACTAATAGCGGCAAAATGCTTCTTATAGATTTTGGAAGTGTGTATATCAATCAATATCATAGCTCGCCAAATAAAGAGGTTGGAACAGTTGGTTATAGGCATCCTCTACGAGATAAATACTACTATAATCGTCGTATTGATGACTATCCAATAGCTATTATATTATCTACAATGCTGGTGAGTTGTAGGTCTGCAATGCTATTTGACAGGTACACAACAGGTGAGTTTTCTATCTTCTCGCCTGCAAATATAATAGATGAGCGAAGCGAGGTATTTACTGCTAGTTTAGAGCTTTTTAAAGATGATATAATTGAGAGGTGTATATTGAGTATGCTTAAAAGTACTACTCCTGCTCTTGAAATGTTTGCATGGTGGATCAATAAACTTATTGAGAAGCGTGCTATCTCACCAATAGCAGAGTGTAGCAAGATAATGTTTGATAGTGAAAGCCTAAAGTATGGTTTATGCAAGAGTGATGACACTACTACATTTCCCGCTATATTTGATGATGCAGTGGCGGTTTTTGATGGGCTATTTGCTGTTAAAATAGGCTCATTGTGGGCTATTATTGATAGTAGCGCAAAGCCACTTACTGAGTTTGTATATAGAGATATAAAGTCGCTAGATAATAACCTTATTGCTGCAATGATGGGGCGTAAATATACAGTATTAAAGCGAGATTTTACAGCTCTGGCAGGATATATTTACGATGACATAAATAATTATCACTCGGGTTTTGCAGTTGTAAAACGAGATGGTAAATATGGATATATTAATTGCAGTGGCATGGAGGTTGTAGAGGCGAAGTATGATTTTGCGAAAAATATTCGCAATGGTATCGCTTCGGTGAGGGTTGGGAGTGAGTATATCGATTACCCATTGATAAATTTAATTGATAGTAGTATAGTTTAAATAAAGTTGATAATATGAATAATAAAATTGTAATAATAGCAGTAATCTGCTTATTTGTCTCTGTAAAGAGTAGTTTTGCGCAATATAACATTGTGCAAGATGTGCCAAATAACTCTATCAATATAAAATCGCCTTTAAAGGTAGAGAGTAGCTCATCTCAGTTTTTTATGTTGAATGACGCATACCTACGAAATAGAGATAAAATGATTATGCGTGAAAGAAACTCTATTGAGTTTACTAGTTCGCTTCTATTTTCGCAGTATTCGTATCACAACTGGGCTAAAGGAGGAGAAAACACTTTTAATGGTAAGGCGGTGTTAAACGGGAAGCATATATATAAAGTAAATAATTTTGACATCACAACACAGTTAGATGCCGCTTATGCAATGGGCTTACGTGACAGTGTGATGTGGAAAACTGAGGACCGTTTTAGAATAAATACAGCACTTAACTACCAAATTAACAAAAATTTCTTTTATAACTTTAATATAGATGTCACCTCGCAGTTTGCTAAAGGCTACAAAAATAAGGATGCAACAGAGCCATCATCGATGTTTTTTGCTCCAGGTACAATAAATGTCGGTCTTGGTTTTAACTATAAGCTCGACAAAGATAGGTCTATAACTATCTCGCCAGTGTCAGGTAATGTTTTGTTTGTTAGAGATCAGCGGTTGGCAGATGCAGGAGCTTTTGGCGTAGAAAAAGGAAAGAAGTATAAGCCACAGATAGGTACATTTATCAATATTTTGTGGAAACAACCTATAATTAAAGATAAGACAACAGCTGAAAACATACTTACATATAGGGTTTCAGTGCAGTCATTTTGGAACTATAAACAGACGCCAGATCTTAGCTGGCAGAGCTGGTTAGATTTTACTGTATATAAATATTTTAGTGTTAACTTAAACTGGACACTTCTGTTTGATGATCAGGTTAAAAGGAATGAAGATGGCACTTTTTGGCAGTTTAGCGAGGTTCTTGGTGTTGGAGTAACCTACAAGTTTAAGAGGTAGCTCTACTGCTTTATGTTGTTTTACATAGTTTTATCAAAGTAAGAAAAAGCTCTATTTTCAGCACTCTTTTGTGCAGAAGATATAGCTTTTTGCTGAGAAACAAAAAGAGAGCATAGAATGGTGTGATGCACTTATTCTTTAAGTCAAGCATTTTGAATTACACTATAAATTTTCAACAAATAACACATATTTTATAATAAAACAATGGTTTATTCAAAAATTTAGTTATATTTGTATATTGACAATTAGATTAGTGTTCACTATCTGATTTCAGTATACACATTTAGTTACGTCTTTTGATGTAATACAAAATTTAATATTTATAATTATGAGTTCAAAAATTAAATCGTACATCGAAGCAGCCAAAGAGGCTGTATCAAGATCTATTGTTGAGATTGCTTCTTCAGTTATCTTTTTTCTTATTTATGTCTATCAAATTTTATATCGTTCTAAGATTGAGAGCGAGCTTGATATTTACTCTTATAAAGCTAAAACGTTAGTACCTTATTATGAAGAGCTAAGTGATACATTATTGTATTTTTTTATATGTATTGCTATATCCTATTCTTTAAATTTAATATTTAGTAAAAGCAAAAGAGTGATTTATTACCTCTCGATATCACTTCCTTTTATCGTAGCTGCGATATTTATATTTATATCTCCTGATTATAAGTTTCAAAGTGAACCTTACTTGATTACCACAGTGTGCTCTTTGTTGCTAATGTATACTGCAAAAGGATTAACAGACAACCGTGCCTTTGTATCTAATGCTATAACTATAACTACTAATCTTTTAGCTAGTGGTCTACTTGCTTCTATTGCACTTGGTGTATTGCTATCAGTTATTTACTCTATTTGTCATATATTTGGACTTAATAAGCCACACATATTGATAGAGATGATATGTATGTTTAGCCTATTTGTAACAACTACTTTACTATTTGTTACTTTAGACCATAAATCTAGGGGTGAAGAGTTTAAAGCAGGAAGGTTTTTACATATCCTATTTAACTATATCTTAACCCCAGCGATAGTTATTTATGGTATTATACTATATATATATTTTGCCAAAGTGGCTGTTTTGTGGACTCTTCCTGAAGGAGTGGTATCTATAACTGCTATAATATTTATTATTGGAGGTGTGTTTGTAGCGGCCTGCCGTGCAGTACTTGACAAAAAGATTCTTAATTGGGTATTTGACTATTTTACCTACATATCTATTCCTGCAGTTATCTTATTTTCGATTAGTGTAGTTTATCGTATTTCAGAGTATGGGTTGACTGGTAGTAGGGTCTATCTTCTTATAACACTTATAATACTTACTTTATGGATGGTGGCGATATTATTTAAAAAGTATGCTAAATATCAATACCTTATAGTTATTAGTATTGCTATGTATATGATATTTACCTATGTGCCAGGCATCACCTTTCAAGACTTTCAAAGCAGGGCGGTAGATATTGAGCAATCGACCAGTAAAGAAAAGGAATTGGAGCGAGTTCGAATATACAGCAGCAACACCCCTGATCTTGATATTAGCAAGTATAACAAAATGATGACAACAGAATACAGTGATAAATATTACGAAATTAATGCTGATACAATCCTGATATTAAATTCTAACAAAGAGGTGATTCACTCTCTGTCTTGCCGTGCTGTTCTTGATGAACTTTATAGAAACAACAATATTGACAACTACACTACTGCACCTTTTGATGATATTAATGGTTACGAAAAGCCTCTAATTTATAAAGATGATGAGGTGATGTTGATATTTTCGAGCATTGGTTATGATAGGAATCTTGGGGTTGTAACTAATATATCACCTAATATTTCATATATATTCACCAAATAAAGTGGTGAGTTACACATGATTTAAAGGTGTTTTATGAGTTTTAAAATTAAAGTTTACATTTTGACATTGAAAAGCGATATACTAAGACCAACTATTGAGGTTGCATTAGCAGTGTATTTTGCAAAAGTCTGGTTTTGAAGCCGAAGGTGAGGAGTTATGTGAAAAATTGTAATTGTAGCGTAGTGGAATTTTGATTGGTTAAACCTGATTTTAAGGCGTTTAATATAGATTTATGAAAATATAGCTATATTAAACGCTTTTTTTGTTTTATATATTCGAATATATTTTGTAGATTTGCAGATATATAGGATTAGTTATGGTTTTGACACTGCGAAAATATTATATTTCATCTATTGATTTCAAGTTGGCTTGGGGTGAATCTACTTTTGTGCGTTTTTGTTTGCTTGGCAATAATAATTTTATAACATACACCAAATAGGCAATATAATGATTTAATTCTTCGCGCACGCGAGTAGTTAAAATATGTACATTGCCAAATTTTCAAACAAGAATTTTATGAGAAAAACAAGAATTTTACAAATTTGGGCTATCTGTATCGCCCTAGTAGGAGTCCTTTTTGGCTGCGCAAAAGATTCAGACAATTCGGGAGATACCGATGGTAAGGGTATGTATGTTACTGTAAAGATGCCAACAGAGGCAAGTGGAGCAGATACACGTGCAGGATTAGATAATGAGGTTGCTATTAAGCAGGCTTATATAATAGTTTATGCAAGTGGTGCGGTTGATGCCGATATGCCGAAGTACGCTGCTAAGATTGAGTTAACAGAGATCAAAGATGATGGAGTTAACACCAAGAAACTTTTAGCATTTAAACCAACCGATAATATCACTAATGGTGATGAGGTAAATGTAATTTTTAACAAAGAGATTGCAAATTTAGCAGTTTCAAAAAAAGATATGTTAGCATCTTTAAAGCTAACAAGTGCTACAGGTTTAGTTGCTTTAAATGAAGGTTTACCAATGTATGGTAGTGGCAAGTGGACCAGTGCGGGTAGCCCTATAATCAAAGTAAATAGGTCAGTTGCAAAGATACAGCTAAAACTTGATTACAAAGGTGGCACACATGTTCCAGGAAGCAAGGGAGCAAGCTACACTGTTGCAAATACTACATATAAGTTATATCAATTGTCAGACAGAGGAAATATTAACGGTGCAGATGTAGGAGTTACAACAAACAACCCTATTACTGATATCACTAATATAGAAGATATCAAAGAGGTAACATCTATATTTTCATCTGGTGATAATTATTTAGGAGCAAACTATATTTATGCTTACCCATACTCAACAAAATCAATAGGAACGACACCGACACCTATTGATAACAAAGCATCATCTACTAAGCGTTTTGCGATGATAATGAAGAATATGGATAAAGGGGTGGCGAGCTACCATCGTTTAGACCTATATGATCAGAGCACTAAAGCTTATTTAGATGTTACAAACAACTACCACTATACAATTAAAGTTCGTGAGGTAGACCAGCAAGGTTATGACACAGCCACAAAAGCACTGATGGGACCAGCAAGTAATGTAAGGTTTGATATTGTGGTAGAAGATGAGGGGACAGTAATAGTAAGCAATGGTCAATATGTGCTTAATGTAAATGAGCTGGGTGTCGACTTTACAGCATCAGCACCAGCTATTTCAATTATAGAGCTTGCGAAGGTAAACCGTGTAGCACCAGCTAATGCATCAATGGAGCCTTTAACAGATTTTTATGTAGAGTTGCACGATATAACTACAGTTAGCGGAGCTGCAACAGTAACACTTGCAAATGTACCAGCAAAATTAGGAAAAGATATAAAGAGCTTGAATATATCTGTATATGGTGAGGGTGTAACAACATTTAGATACACTGCTAAAATAGGAAATATCATTTATACTAGCGGTTTAATTAAGGTTACCCATCTATTAATTCCTGTAGTTGTTGAAGGCTTTTGCCCCTCAGCAGGTCGCCCAAATCGCACTATTTTAAAAGGGCATGACATTCATGAATTGCTAGGAGTTACAAATGCGACTCATACTATTACAAATGTAACAAGTACCTTTAACAAAGATTGGGATGCAATGGTTGCAGTATCTGAAACAATAAACAACACCCCAACAGCAGCACGATGGGATACAGTGAACAATGGCATGAGTGTATCAGTATCAGCAACAGGTGTAAATAACAAAGTTTACTTACACCCGTTCCGTACTTCGCCAGGTGAAGCAGATATAAAAGGGTTTTTAACAGTAAAAGGGAAACAAGTATCAGACAACACCCCTTTCACACTAGTATTATCTGTTAAAATTGTAACAAGTTGTAAATTACCAACAAAATCAGATAATTACACAATTGCAATCGATGGCTTTAGAGTATCTGATCGTAATGTAGGTTCAAAATTACCAACTATTGATTATCCTACAGCAAACAAATACTTTACTAATCAGACCGACCACCGTGATTACATTAAGGGCTCAATAGGTGGTCCTTCGTACGATAAATGGAGTAAACAAAAGCCCGAAATCTCGGCAATAGCAGGTGAATATTATGCCCATACCCCAAATAACAGCATGGCTAATGCTCACTACGCATGTGACACTTTAAGCTTAGGTTCAGGAGCAGGTACATGGCGTTTACCTGACGAGGGTGACCCTGGTAAGGCAGAACTCACGGCTATGAATAGACAGATACGCCACAGCAAATACCGAGTATATATATTATCAACAGTAAGCAAGTCTGTAGAAGGCGTAAGATCAACTTTCTCTGAGTATAGCGGGGTGTTTCTACCAATTGTTGGATTCTCTAATAACCCCACTTCTAGTAAGACTTGTTACTGGTCTGGAAGCACTAGTGGAAGTCGCAAGAGTAGTATGTACATCAACACATCAAGCTCGTATATAGCTGATGATGTCCCAGGTTATGGCTTGTGCGCTCGCTGCGTGTCTAGCCTCTAGGTGTGTTTAGTGCTATTTTGAGTATAACTCGGTTATGATTCAACAAAGCAGTTTGTAGCTCAAGAAACTGATAATACAATAGCGAGGTATCAATATGATACCTCGCTATTGTATTATATGCCAATCGGCAATCTTTAGGCGACACCATGGTGTCATTAGTGTTACAAAACTCCAGCAGTGCTAAAACTTTCGAGTATATGAAAATGATGGTAAAAATGGAATTAACTGAAATGCCTTATAACCATTATCTTTTTTATATATTAGATAGGGGTTGCGGTGGGCGGTAGCATTAAGTATAGACACCTGCCAAATGCGTGATCCTCTTTTTAGCTTCTTCTCCATTGTGTAGTTCAAATCGACCCTAAAGTAGTTTTTCAATCGTGTATTTGCATAGGTAGGATAGTTAGTTAAAGCCCCAAACCAGTCTGCATTAGGCTTTTCCATATCATACACTTCATCTGATAAAAAGTAAGGAGTACCACTTTTATAGTTGATGTTTATCGATACAGTGTGAGTTTTATCTTTTGTCCTAACTGTTTCGTATGCGCTAAATAAATTTATATCATGAGGAATATCATATATAAAATTTACTGTTTCACCTCCTATGTTATGTAGCGATTTAGAGTAGGTGTAAGCTGCCATTGCACTAAAACGTCCATAGCTGTATTGTGCTAAAAACTCTGCACCATAGGCATCTCCCGTGGCAATTTTATATCCACCGTCTTCAAGCAAAAAATCGCCTGTGTCGGTAATGATAGATATATTTTTACTCTTTTTGTAGTATGTTTCAGCTGAGATATCTAACCCAAAGTCGAAGCTATGTTTGTAGCCTAACGAAATTTGCTGGCTTGTAGGTAGCTCATTAGCATTTTGAAATGGCACCCAATAATCTACTGGTATTGATGCGTGATGTTGGTTCATAGAGAATAGCGGTTGTGAGTTGAGAACATAACTAGTCCATATAGAGCTGTTGTCCATGTAGTATGTTAGCGATGTGCGTGGCTCAAATAGCGTCTTTTGCTCTTTGTTGTTGTTGTAAAGCGATAGGCGACCACCTACGTTTAGGTTAAAACTGCCC
>CAMQVM010000027.1 GCA_947038135.1 uncultured Rikenellaceae bacterium | reverse complement strand
TCCATCACTACATAAAAAAGAGGCTGCAAGTTCATAAGTTGGAGCTAATGTGCCCCATCCACCATGGTTACGTGGTGTTACATCCTTAACAAAGTACTTATATTCAAGCTCTAAAGAGCGTGGTATAACATGTATACTCTCTATTGATTTTTTAGTTGAAACCTTGAAATACTCGGCAAAATCACCATGCAGCTTATGCGCTCCTAGATCCATACAACTTTTAGCAGCCTCAGCAGCTACCTTGTAATTACAATCTCTAATCGCTATACGAGCTTTATAAGCATAAGCCATGCTAGATGTTGCTCTCGCTGCGGTTAGGCCAGAGTATGATTTAGGAAGAGTAGCACCTGCGATATCTAAATCACGATATACACACTCCAAAATATCAGCTTTTGGTGTGCGAAATACTGCATAAGCCTCTTGTATACTTAGCTGCTTCTCAGTATAAACTACATCTCCAAAATGATTTACAAGATTTCCATATTGTGCAGCTCTAGCCCACAATGCTTCTGCCTTATACTGCTCTATTTTCGCAGGAGCGATAACCTCTTTCAAAGCAGGGTTGTTATCTAACGATTCTATTATTGCATTTGCTCTAGCGATCATCGTATATGAGTTTTCCCATAATTTAGATGCAACACTCCACTCACTATTGACTTTACCTGCAATTATATCATTAAGTGCCTCTCTACGAATTACATCATCAGAGTGCTCATCATTAATATTATTCCAAAACACCTCTTTATAGAGACCTTTAAGCGACATCTCTATCTCCGACTCGCTAGAGTACCATTTTTCAGCTGCTCCCTCTGATAAAGGATACAAGTTGGTATCATTATTACACGACACTGTAATAAATAGCGACATTATACATATTGATATTATCTTTTTCATATTTACATTTTTTTAATTAGCAAATTTAAACCTTTAGAATGTAATTGATACTCCTCCAAGGAATGAAGACATAATTGGATATTTAAATCTACTTGATTCTGGATCATATCCTTCAGGATACCTATCAATACTAAGAAAATCATTTGCACTTATATAAACACGTAGATTATTCACCATAAGCTTTTTTGTATATTTAGATGGTATAGTATAACCTAAAGTCATATTCTTGATACGCAAATATCCTCCATTGAACAACCAAAAATCACTCATTGTGCGATTATCTTTTTTGTTAGGTTCGGTTAATCTTGGATATTTAGCATCTAAATTCTGCTCAGATGTGTTATAGTGACTCCAGTTATTTTCAGTAGTTTCAGTAGGAAAACCTCCCCAATTATTTGAATTGTATTCAAGCGTTGAAGCCATAGAGGTCATTCTTTTACCAATACCTTCAAATGAGACTCCAAAATCAACTCCTTTATATCCTAACTTAATTGTACCACCATACATATATTTAGGAAGAGACCCACCAAGCAAAACACGATCATAGTCGGGGGTAATTTTCCCATCAGGCACACCATCAGGTCCAGATATATCTTGATATTTAACATCTCCAGGACGTACTGCACTAGATATAACGGCTGAATCATCGACCTCTGCTTGTGTTTGGTATATCCCATCTGATTTGTAGCCATACCACTCATCAAACTCACTACCTGCCATTCTAACACGACTTCCAAGAAACTGAGTACCACCAAGGTCGCCCATTACAGATTCAAAATGTGAGAAATTGACCGATACCGAGTAGTTAAAATCACCAACTCTATCGTTCCAGCCTAAGTCTATATCTAAACCCTTGGTAGACATAACTCCTGTATTTTGATTAGGGTTTGCAAAGCCTACATAATCAGGAATCTCCAAAGCTAACAACATATCTTTTGTCCTTTTTTGATAGTAGTCACCCGAAAACCTAAGCCTATTATCAAGGAAATTCATATCAACACCAACATCATAAGACTCTGTTGTTTCCCATGAGATATCACGGATAGCATAACGTGCTTGATATGCCACCTGCTCAGCTACAACATCTGTTCCATGGTAAAAAGGAGAGTTTTCAAAGCTCATTGTTGCTTGATATGGATAGTTGCCTATTCGCTCATTACCTAATGTACCATAAGATGCCCTAACTTTCATGTATGATATAACATTTTGACTCTTCATAAACTCCTCTTGCGACGCTACCCAACCAAGAGATATTGATGGAAACAGCCCCCATCTGTAATCTTCATGAAAACGTGAAGAACCATCATACCGAACATTCACTTGCACCAAATAACGACTCTCGAAATTATATGCTATACGACCAAAGATAGAGCGATAAGCATTTTCATAAGCCGACCCTGAGTTATCACGGTATGTTAATGGTCCAAGGTTTAGATATGGGTAATTATCAAGAAGGTATTGATCTCTTGATGCTCCTAGCATTTCATACTTAGCATAGAAATTTTCATACCCCATCATCATAGATAAGTTGTGCTTTCCATTGAAGGTCTTGTCGTAGTTGGCAAAAAACTGAGTTGTTAGCTCATAACTGTTGTTTCTTGTCTCTTTTAAAATTGTTTTGTCACACCACTCGACATAACCCATAGATTCTGAAGGATCTTCGGCAGAAAAAACAGGTACACTTTCACGAAAATCTTTACTGTAATCGAAATTAATTGTTGGTGCAAGCACTGCTGACAACTTCAACCCTTTAACAGGTTTGATATCTAACCCAATCTTACCACCAAGCCTATCATACACCCCCTGCTTCATACCTCCATATTTGTAAGCGGCATAAGGATTGTTGCCACTCTTACCATCTGCCACACGACCATCTGACCACATAGCACCAAAAACAGCTGGAGCTTTAGCCATCTCGGTTAATGGATTGTAACTAGACTCATCAACAATAGAGCGCTTATAACTCACATCAACAGTTGCACTAATGTAGTCATTAATTGTGAAATCATTGTTGAACCTACTTGTTATTTTCTGGTATCTATTGGTGCTAAGCAGGCTATTGATATCATCATAGCTGAAAGAAGCATTTGATTTTACGAATTTAGAACCTCCCTGTATACTTACATTATGAGATTTGCTAACCGCTTTATCTTGAAATATCAAATCTCTCCAATCTGTATCAAAATATTTATTAGGCTCCTCAATCTTTAATTGATCATAGTTATCAATAATAGATTTTTCGTAGTTAGAGTACTCATCACCAGGTTTATTGCCTAAGTCATTCCAGCGCATCTCGTTATATGCTGTCATATACTCTACTGCACTCTCTTGCTGTGGCAAATCTGTTGGCTGGCTGAACCCCATCTCAAACGAGTAACGCAAAGATGTTTTATTGTCCTTCGCACGTTTTGTGGTGATCAATAATACTCCTGCTGCTGCTCGTGAACCATAAATCGATGCAGAGGCTGCATCTTTCAACACATTCAAGCTCTCAATATCATCAGGATTGACATGATCAATATTATCTACCGATATACCGTCTACGATAATCAAAGGGTCGCTATTACCGATTGATGTTACTCCACGAACCTTGATTGTACCTCCTGAGCCAGGGGTGCTACCATCACGAGTAACCATTACACCAGATACTGCACCTTGCAGAGATTGTGCAACAGACACATTTCCTCTATCAGCAATATTATCTCCTGATATAACAGATATTGAACCTGTTAAATCACTCTTTTTCATTGTACCATAACCAATAACAACCACCTCTTCAGCAATTATTGCATTATCGTCTAAAGTTACCTTTAACACTGGTTGAGCAGCAGATACCTCCAAGGTTTTATAACCCATAAAAGAGATAATTAATATATCAGACTTTTTTGCTTGTATAGCAAAATTACCTTTTGCTGCTGATATAACTGCTACATCTGTTCCTTTTACAACAATAGTTGCTCCTGTAATAGTTTTACCCATGTTATCCATAACAACGCCAGTAACTTTACGTTGCTCTTTAGTATCTAACTCAACACGATTAGCCAACGAGATAGTTACTTGCCTATCATCTATGGTATACGTGTAAGGTGTATGATCTAAAGCATTATTTAATATAACTTCGATCGAGCTGTTAGATACTGTACTGAGTTCTATCTTAGTATTAACATCAACAACCTCTGCATTGTATATGATTACAAACTCTGATTTATTCTCTATTTGTTTAAATAGATCAAGAATAGTAGAAGAATCTTTCATGGAAACTGACAACTTTACATTCTCGGCATATCGTGAGTTAGAATACACAGGAGCGGCATTTGCGATAGTTAATGATAGTGACATAGATACACAAAAATTCAAAATGTGTAAATATATTTTGGAATATGCAAATTTTCTCATTATTTTTGCTTTTTAATTAATGTATATGCAACTGTAATTGCATTTAATTTTTAATTTTTTTGCTGGCGACCTTTTGGTCGCCTTTTTTTTGTCGTTTATATAACCATAGGCAACTACTGTTTTAAAGTATATATATTATTATTCTGCTCAACCTCCAATCCTGCAAGGATAGAGACAACTTTTAAAACCTTATTTACATCCTCTTTTAGATCTAACTTTCCTGTTATTTTTATACTTTTATACTTGTCAGGAACAACAACATCTATATTATAGAAATTAGATATGTAATTTACCACATGACCTAAATCATCCATTTTAAACTCTATTAATCGATCAACCCAGCTAGTGTAATATGACATATTATCTATTACTTCTACTTTTAGTTGATTACCATCTAGCACTAATATATTGTTTGGCGACATCGTTACGTGTTTTTCACTCCCTTCTATGTTAACATTTACACTTCCTGAAATTAGAGCGACACTACTAGTTTGGCAACTATCTGATTTAACAATAAATTTTGTTCCTGTAACATTTACATCAAAATGTTTTGTTTTAACAGCAAATGGTCTATTGACATTTTTATATATATCAAAAAGTGCCTCTCCTATAACATACACATCTCTCTTAAGGCTATCTATCTCAGTGTTATATATAAGCCTAGAGTTAGAGTTAACAGTAACCTTAGAGCCATCAGAAAGAATCACTTTAGCTATCTCGCCCTCAGGCACAACTATTTGTCTATACTTTGAGGCTGTTTTAATATTAATTTTTAATCCATCAACAATGATATCGCCATTAATACTATTCTCAATAGTTGCATTAGCAGGTAGTTCCATATTAAAATCGTCATTAAAGATTATAATCTTATCTGTATAACTTACAACTGTTGCAGCAATTATATTTTCATAAGACATACCTGCTTCACCATCACTCTTATTATAGCTTAACATTGAAACAACCCCTAGTACAACAACAGCCGCTACCGAACTTACAGCTACATATAAATTGCGCTTAAGCGACCTTAACCTCTCCTTTTTCACGTTATTGTAGATTTTCGTTAACACTTCCTCTTTACAGTTTTTAGAAACATCTGAATTACACTCTTGTTCTCTAAGAGCAATAACACTTATTAATTTTGCTATCTTTCTGGTTTTATCTATCATTATATTAGTTTTATACTATTAAGACAAGGAGATTTAAAAAAAGTACTCATGCTTTTGTATTTATTTTTATTATTATCAAGTAAAAAGTCAAATTAGCTGTAATCGACTATAAAGCACTAATTTAAAAACAAACTAGCAATGTTTAAAATCCACACAACTTTTTATTCATTTTTCATGTGAAGAATATCTTTTTTATGGTTTAGTATCTTCTTATATAGCTCTTTTTTTATTTTAGCAGATGATTTTAACCCTGCTATGTTATTCATCTCAAAAGGGTCGTTTAATATATCATACAACTCCTCATAGGTAATTACATCAAGATCGCTAGAGTCATAAGTAACAATATACCTATATTCATCAGATATAACGCACAACAGAGGTTTGTTTCCACCATAACTACCAACTCCCTCATAGATAAACTCATCTCTAATACTTTGTGTTTCTTTGGTCAATATAGGAACTATTGATCTGCCATGTAAGTGGTTGGGCAGCTCTATTCCTGCCAGGTCTAATATTGTGGGAGTGATATCTATATTAGATACAAAGCTCGTATTGACTGCTTTATTTATCTCAGGTCCTACCACGAAAAAAGGTACCTTTGTGCTAGATTCATATGGTAACACTTTACTCGTAAAACCATGCTCTCCTAGCATCCAACCGTTATCACCCATAAAAAAGATGTATGTATTGTCTAATAACTTCAAGGACTCTAACTCATCGATTAATCTCCCTAAAAACTGATCCATTTCGGTGATAACAGAGTAATAATCGACAGTGTGTTTTTGAATAGACTCTTTGTTAGGATAACCATATTTTGCAGCTTGGGTTCTATTTCTGACAGATTTTAAGTATTCTGGTTTGTTTTCTAGGTCACTATCTTTACTCTCTGCACAACGCATATCTATGTAATTATAGATAGATTTGGTTTTGTCTTTTGCATTCCAAGTATGTTTATTGTCCATATGTGGCAATTGTGTACAATGTAGCAATAAAAATGGCTCTTTATTCTCTGCATTTTTTCTTAAAAAACCGATTGATTTATCTACGCAATAGTCATCGCAATGAGTGCTTGGAGTCACCTCTGAGCCCATTTCATATATTTTTCGATTATAATAATCTCCATTAGCATAAAAATAGCAGAAGTAATCAAAGCCTAGCTCATTGGGCTTTTGATTTAAGTGCCATTTTCCAGATACTCCAGTAGAATATCCATCTTGCTTCAAATAATCGGCAACACTTTTCTCTCCTTTATTAAGATCACCGTCAAGAGTCAAGACTCCATTGCTGCTGCCATACCTCCCTGTTATCATTGCAGCACGACTAGGACTGCTTAGCGAGAAGGCTACATTAGCATTTGTGAAATTCACCCCTTTAGACGAAAATTTATCTAAATTTGGAGTTTTGATCTCATTGTTATTATTCACACCCAAAGCATCATATCTTTGATCATCGGTGTAAATAATAATGATATTTGGTTTCGTTTTCTCTTTTAGGCTGGCTTGCACTTGTGAATTATTAGCAATTACGCCTACACTGGTAAGTAAATAATGATAGTATTTCATATTATTTAATTTTAGTTATATAAGACTATTGCAAGATTGCAAACTGTTACGTCATTTCAAGATTAGGGTTTTATCGTAACCTACTTTATACCTAATTATCAACTCTTTAACTATTAGAATTTACATACAGTCTTATTAAATTTGGAATATTATTGGTTTTAGTACACCTTTAAGACAAGTGAATTACATAAAAGTACTCATACTTTCATATATCACTTTTCGTATAATTTAGACATTATTACGAAATTAGGTACTTAAGCTAATTTGATTTATCTTATATCGCCTCGACTTCATGGCGTAAAATTATAGTTTGATATAATTATGACAGACAATAATAATAGAATTTGAGTACATTTACTCTCCAAACTCTTTTTTCATCTTTTCAACAACTCTCGACATACTGTTTTTGGCTGATTGTATTTCGATATTTAGGTATTCTGCAATCTCTTTATAAGATAGCTTCTCTACTAACCGCAGGTAAATTATCTGCCTTTGCTTCTCAGTTAGCTTGTTATAGATCTTTAATAACTTATTACTATTTGATACATCTTCATCTGTAAATGAGTCATCCTCAATATTCTCACGTAGTTGTAATATAGAGTTTTCAATATCATCTATATACTCTAGTTGATTGTTAGTTTTACTCTTCTTGTAGTTAAATATTCTATTACGCAAAGAGGTAGATAGATAGCTTTTGATATTTTGACAGTATGGAAACTTCTTTCGATCGATATATAGTTTGGTAAATAACTCTTGAATGCAATCTTTTATAACATCAATATCAGACTCGTAAACACGACCAACACTTATCAGAAAATCAAAGTATTTGTTATAGATATATTCAAATGCTGAATCATCACCATCTTGAAATTTTTGCCATATATATGAATTAGAGCTCATCGTTTATATTAGAATTTTAATTATAATACAAAAGTATATTAGTCATTTTTGGGTTATATTATCACATTAATAGAGGCAAAGGTATACAAATAATATTAAATACATAATAAAAAACAACTTTGACAAAAAATATAATAAGTAGACAAAAAAGTTGTCCGATAAAATTGAGATAAGTGTATACTCTTCTCAATTTTATCGGACAACCCCAATTAAAGCACTATTATCAGAGCTATATTTCATCATTATCAGGAGTATATTTCGACATTATCATCGTTAATGCCCCATCACCTACAACATTACAAGCAGTACCAAAACTATCTTGAAGAGCAAATATAGTTAGCAAAAGAGCCGTACCTGCCTCATCAAAACCTAATATTGTAGTAACGATACCTAACGATGCTATAACCGTTCCCCCTGGTACACCTGGAGCTCCTATGGCAAAAATACCTAGCAAGACAATAAATAGTATCATTGTAGAGAGCTCAGGAAACGTGCCATAAAGAATTTTAGACACTGTCATCACAAAAAATACCTCTGTTAATATAGAGCCACAAAGATGCACATTTGAGAATAATGGTATAGAGAAATCTACTGTTTTATCATTCAATATCTTGCTTCGCTTAGCCGCCTTGATAGCTACAGGAAGTGTAGCTGCCGAAGACATTGTGCCAATAGCAGTAAAATATGGAGGAGCATAATACTTTACTACCTCCATTGGATTTTTCTTAGTAAACAGTGCTGCAATCGTATATAAGATAATAAGCCACGCAAAATGAGCCAATAAAACTATTCCCATAACATTAATAAATACAGGAATCTGTAAAGTAATAACACCTTCATAACTTAATGCACAAAAATTAGCCGCAATAAACAGAGGAAGTATAGGTATCAACACCTTATTAATCAGCACTAAAACCATCTTTTGAAACTCATCAAGTATATTAACTATATAAACTGATTTTGTCCATACAGCTGAAAGACCAACCATAATAGCAAGCACCAAAGCTGTCATAACACTCATTACAGGAGGAATGCTAAGCTCAAAAACTAGACCTGGCAGTTTATTTACCGTTTCTGATACTGTTTCGATTGTAAGCAATGGTAGTAAAGTGTAGCCTAAACCCATCGCCATTAAAGCTGCGCCGATAGATGAAGCGTACGCCAACGAAAGCGACCGACCTAACATTTTTGATGCTCCACTACCCATTTTAGCTATTGATGATGAGATGAAAGCAAGAATTATAAGAGGCACCATAAAAAATATTACCTGCCCGATAATGTATTTTGCTGTTACTACTATATTCATGAACCACTCGTTGGCAAATAGCCCTGCTATAATACCTATTACAGTGGCAATAAGCAGTTTGAAAATTGTTGACGAAAGAATTTTTCTTAGCATGATGTTTAAATTTAGTGTTATTTTACCTATAACGCTCTTTCAAGTAAAATAGATATAATATTTCAGAACTTGCATTTTGAAGGCAAACTATACATTGGCAATAATTATGCCGAGAGATACAGACAGACACGTTTAACAGCTAACCAAACACACGACCACCAGCAAAGCTCAAACTATTTGACCACCAAGGCATCAAATAATATTTTTATGTGCAACCACCCCAAACAATGACCACTTGGCTCATTATTCGAGGTAATAACGTGTTTATTTAACCTAACAACAGTAGTTTAATCAAAGTCTACCTACTGTAATAACTCACTAAAGAGTAAAATGCTCTTCTATAAACTCAGCTGCATCTTCCACACACCTAGCGCATGGTTTACTAGCATAATACTCTTTATTAACCTCCTTTGAGGCTTGCTCTTTGTTGTTCATAGCTGCCCTACCAACTAAAACATCACGGCATACAACAGAGCCATGACGCTCTTTAAACTTTGCACAAAGATCCTTAGTAAGTTTAATTACGTCGGGCTCACTATTATCTTTTGAAGATCCATGAATAAGCCCAATCGCCATACTCATACCAACAACAGCGCCACATACCTCACGCTGACGAGCAACACCACCTAAGAAAGGAGCAGCAATATTCAATGCTATATCTTTAGATATTCCACACTCTTTATGATAAGCAAGTAACACTGCTTGTGCACAATTAACACCACCATTAAAGAGATCTACAGCCTCATGAGATTTTTTTTTACTTATATTTGTCATTACAATTACTTTTTGTGTTAAATTAATATCATCACAAAGATACTATAATTTATTTGATATTATCGAGTTGAATAGTAAGGAAGCTATACTTTAGTGCAATTTAATCAGACGACACTAACTCTTTAATAACACGACACGGATTTCCAACGGCTAGGCAATTAGCAGGAATAGAGCTAGTAACCACACTGCCTGCTCCAATTGTTGCACCATCACCAATATTTACACCTGGCAAAATTATAGCTCCACCACCAATCCACACATTACGCCCAATAGAGACTGGAGCGGTAAAAGAGTTCCAGAAGGTACTGTGCGCTGACAACCGCTCAGATGGGTTTATTGGATGCCCAACAGTGTAAATATGAACACCTGGACCTATTCCTGAATAGTCGCCAATTGTGATATAATTACAGTCAAGAAATACACAATTCATATTAATCTCTACATTGTCGCCTAAAATTATATGCTCTCCATAGTCAACAAAAAAAGGTGCTGCAATAGTTACATTATCGCCTCTAGAACCAATCAACTCATCAAGCAGCACCGACATCTTCACATAATCGGTTGTGCTCATATTATTATACTCCACTTGGAGCTGCTTTGCTCTATGCCAACTATTTAACAAATCAGTATCGGCACAGTTATAAATCTCGCCTGCTAGCATTTTTTCTCTTTCACTTTTCATATTCATATAAATTAAACAGTTAGTGTTGCCTTATTAAATAATAGTTAATCTTTAAGCTATGCTTACTCTTAAATAGATAACTTTGTACAGATAAATTGAATACAAAAATGAGCCCAATTAATAAACACCACTACAAACAACAAATATATAAATAAAAACATCAATTTACATATTAAATGTTATGATATTAAAAAAATATGTATATATTTGCATCAAATAAATAAAGATTACTATGAAATTATTAAACAACCCAATTACCTTAGGCACACTAAGTGCCCTAGCAGCAATACCTATGTCTGCATTTGCAGCAGATAAGCAACAACCAAATATTATTATATTTCTTATTGATGATATGGGGGTAATGGATACCTCTGTTCCATTTATTGTTGATAAGAGTGGTAATGCTGAGGTACATCCTCTAAACGAGTGGTACAGAACTCCCAACATGGAGCGACTTGCAAATCAGGGTGTACGCTTCTCATCTTTTTACGCACAAAGTGTAAGCTCTCCATCACGCACATCAATTTTGACAGGTCAAAACTCTACACGCCACCACACAACAACATGGATATATTCAGAACAAAATAACCGTGGAACTTTTGGTCCTGAGCAGTGGAATTGGGAGGGGTTAACAAAAAGTGATGTAACACTACCCCGTCTACT
The DNA here is from genome assembly GCA_947038135.1 of uncultured Rikenellaceae bacterium. Lineage (GTDB taxonomy): Bacteria > Bacteroidota > Bacteroidia > Bacteroidales > Rikenellaceae > CAMQVM01. The sequence goes on along the minus strand of CAMQVM010000027.1, from coordinate 523 downwards.
TCAAAAAGTGGGATATAAGACTATACATATAGGAAAAGCACACTTTGGACCTATTGGAGCAGAGGGTGAAGATCCTACAAACATTGGCTTTGATGTAAATATAGGAGGTTCATCTATAGGACAACCAGGCAGCTACTATGGTGAAGATGGTTATGGGCACATAAAAGGCAGTAAAAGCCGTGCAGTACCACACCTTGAAAACTACCACGGCAGCAAAACATTTTTGACTGAAGCATTGACAATAGAGGCAAACAAAGAGATCAGCAAATCGATAAAAGAGAAGAAACCATTTTTTCTAAACTTTGCACACTACGCTGTTCATGCACCATTTATGGCTGACAAACAATATCTAGGCAACTACACCGACCCAAACAAAACCGCACCAGCAAAAGCATACGCCACACTAATTGAGGGTATGGATAAATCACTGGGCGACCTTATGAACCACCTTGAGGCTGAGGGTGTAGCTGAAAACACAATCATTCTATTTTTGGGCGACAACGGCGGTGATGCTCCACTTGGA
>CAMQVM010000026.1 GCA_947038135.1 uncultured Rikenellaceae bacterium | reverse complement strand
TCTACACTAATCTTAACACTCTTTCCCTACACGACGCTCTTCCGATCTCTTACCTACATTGGATCTACCGATGAGAGCAAACTCTAGTTTGTCTCCTTTTGGTAGCTGCGATGTCTTGCTGCTACTGCATATAAATTTGGCTCTTTTTATTTCCACAATAATTTGTTTTGCTACAAAGATAGGTATTTTAATTTTTATTCTTAAATTTGTAGTGCATTTTATATGTAATTTGCTGTTTATTATTGATAGATAGTGAGTGAAAAAGCAACAATTAAAGGTTAAAAAGGATGAAAAAAGTGGTTGTAGGACTCTCTGGAGGTGTTGACTCGTCAGTAGCAGCATATATTTTAAAAGAGAGAGGTTATGAAGTAATTGGGCTATTTATGCGCAATTGGCACGATACAACGGGCACTCTTGATGGTGATTGCCCTTGGGAGGACGATAGAATGTTTGCCGAATTGGTGGCAAAAAAGTTAGATATACCATTTCATTATATAGATTTAAGTAGTGAATATCGTGCTCGTGTAGTAGACTATATGTTTGCCGAATATGAGAAAGGAAGGACTCCAAATCCGGATGTTTTGTGCAATAGAGAGATAAAGTTTGATGCTTTTTTAAATGCAGCACTTGAGCTCGGAGCAGATTATGTTGCTACGGGACATTATTGCCAAAAAGAGGATATTGTTGTTGATGGCAAACCTGTATATAAACTTATCGCTGGAGCAGATCCGTCGAAAGATCAAAGCTACTTTTTGTGTCAGTTGTCGCAGCAGCAACTTAGCCGTGCTCTGTTTCCTATTGGTGATATACTTAAAAGCGAAGTACGACGAATTGCAGCAGAGCAGGGGTTGGCTACAGCTGAGCGTAAAGATTCGCAGGGTATATGTTTTGTGGGTAAAGTTGATCTGCCAATATTCTTGCAGCAGCAGCTAAAGGCTAAAAAAGGTGATATTATTGAGGTGTCATCATCATGGAGCGGATATGATACGGATATTACCGCTTCTGAAGTATCAAATGAGTTAAACCTTGAAGAGTTATCGCAACCATACAAATATACCCATTCAGACGGTGTTAAAGTAGGTGAGCATAATGGCGCACACTTTTTTACAATAGGGCAGCGTAAGGGGCTTAATGTAGGGGGTAAACCTCTTCCTTTGTTTGTTATTGCTATTGATGTAGATAAAAATATTGTATATGTAGGGCAGGGCGATAAACATAGAGGTTTGTTTCGCAAGGCCTTAAGAATGAACTCTAATGAGGTGCATTGGATACGAGAAGATTTAGCTATGTTGGTTGGTGAAAAGCGTCGTTATAAGATGCGTATTCGTTATCGGCAACCTTTGCAGGGTGGTGAGTTGATATGTCAAGATGGAGTGTCATATATCTATTTTGATGAGGAGCAGAAGAGTATCACCGCAGGGCAGTTTGCTTCGTGGTATACCATTGATGGTGAGCTGGTGGGCTCGGGAGTGATTGATAAATAATTAAATTATATATTATGCAGAAAATTTTTGTAGTGGTGGTTTTTATGGCTATATCTATTAATAATCTCTTTAGTCAAGCTAATGAGAATAAAAATATGAGCTTTAAAGTTACACAAGTTGACTTAGGTGTCATAAATGAGCAAGATGGTGTAAAGAGTACAACCTTTACATTTACTAATATTGGAACTGCTCCGCTTGTTATAAACGGCGTGTCGGTTTCATGTGGATGTACTAATGTAGTATTTGTTAAAGATCCTGTTATGCCTGGTAAATCGTCAAATATAACAGTTACTTATGATCCTGAGTTTCGACCAGGGTTTTTTGACAAAAAGATATATGTATATAGTGATAAGCGTAGAAAAAGAAATGTGTTGAGTATTAAAGGTGAGGTTCTTGGGCGTCCAAAGAGTACAGAAGATACCTACCCATTTAATGTTGGGGGAGGGGTTCTTGCTGCATCTTCAGCTGTTGAGTTTGGATATATACCTATTGGGTACTCTCACTCTTTGAGTCTTGATATATATAATAACAGCGATAACGAGGTGAGAATAGATATTCCACGTAGTACTGTGGGTCTTGAATACTCTTATTATCTCACTACTCCAAAGTTGGCAGCTAAAAGCAGGGGGCAGATAATTGTAACTTTTGACTTTAAGCAGAGTGAGAGGTATGAAATATATAAATTTAAGATACCTATATTTGTTGATGGCAGTAGAGTTAAGGGCGGAGATATTGAGGTTTCGGCCGTCTCTATTCCAGATGTCTCTAAAGTGAAAATTACAAAGGGTGTACCATCAATATTTGTGCCTGATGTGTATCATAGCTTCTCTTTAGAGGTTGGCATGACCCATATATTCGAAGTAGAGAACGAAGGAGATAGAGATTTAAAGATTATACAGGTGCTTGTTGAAGATGAAGGGTTGTTAAGTTATGATATCTCATCATCTACCATAAAGCCACACTCAAAAGAACAAATAAGCGTTACTATATCGCCAAGCACGAAAATAGGACGAGTAAATAGTAGAATTTTATTAATAACAAATGACCCTGCAAGCCCGATCTCTGAGATACGTATTGCAGTCAATATAACAGAAAAGAGAAAATAAGATGTACAAAGTATTAAGGAAAAGAGAATTAGCAGCAAATATCCTTTTGATGGATATTGAGGCGCCACGTGTAGCAGCTTCTGCTCAACCAGGGCAGTTTGTAATTGTTAAAGTAGATGAAAAGGGAGAGAGGATACCTCTTACCATCTGCGACTATAACAGAGAAGAGGGTAGTGTTACAATCGTTACGCAGGTTGTAGGCAGCTCTTCGCAAAAGATATGCGATATCGAAGAGGGTGAGTATATTCAAAACTTTGTTGGTCCACTAGGTAAACCGTCAGAGTTTATTTATGAAAATATTGAAGAGCTTAAAAGCAAGCGTGTATTGTTTATTGCTGGCGGCTTGGGTACTGCACCAGTCTATCCGCAGGTTAAGTGGATGAAAGAGCAGGGTGTTGATTGTGATGTAATAATTGGAGCTAAAACCAAAAGTCTTGTTATCTTTGAAGAGGAGATGGCAGCAGTAGCAAAAAATCTATATATCGCTACCGATGATGGTTCAGCAGGATTTAAAGGTCTTGTGACTCAAAAGCTTAAAGAGCTGATAGATAACGAAGGCAAGATGTATGATGTAGTTGTGGCTATTGGACCAATGATCATGATGAAGTTCGTAGCCATTACAACCAAAGAGTATAATATTCGTACTATTGTAAGTCTTAACTCTTTGATGGTTGATGGCACGGGTATGTGTGGTGCTTGTAGGGTATCTGTTGGTGGTAAAACATACTTTACGTGTGTTGATGGACCTGAGTTTGATGCTCACGAGGTAGATTTTGATGAGGCTATGCGTCGCCAAGGTCAGTTTCGTACTATTGAGCAGCGCAAGGCAAAGGCCGAGCAAGAGCGAAGAGAGGGACATAAATGCAATATAGGGCTTCACTAGGCTCATTATGGCAATATGCCGATAATTTAAGTGATATAATACACATCTATATAATTGAGGTGTGAAGTTAAGGTTTATTTCAATAATAACAAAAAATGGCAAAGCAACCAAGAGTAGCGCAAGCAGAGCAAGATCCAAAGGTAAGAGCAACAAATTTCGAAGAGGTGTCTTTAGGGTACACCATAGAGCAGGCTATGTTAGAGGCTAGCCGTTGTATAAATTGTAAAAATCCACGTTGTGTGGTGCAGTGCCCTGTATCTGTTAAAATACCTGAGTTTATCTCTTTAGTGAAAGCAGGCGATATAGCAGCAGCAGCAAAAGTTATAGCCGAAGATTCATCATTGCCATCTGTATGTGGTCGTGTATGTCCACAAGAAGAGCAGTGCGAGGGTGCTTGTATCTTAGGTATCAAGGGCGAGAGTGTAGCAGTAGGTATACTTGAGCGTTTTGTAGGTGATTGGGCACGTAAAAACAATGTAAATACAGTATCTGCCATGCCTTCAAATGGCAATAAGGTGGCAGTGGTAGGTAGTGGTCCTGCTGGTCTTGCTTGTGCCACCGACCTTGCAAAGCTAGGGTATGAGGTAACTATATTCGAGGCGCTTCATAAGCCAGGGGGAGTTTTACAATATGGTATCCCTGAGTTTAGGCTTCCTAAAGATGAGGTTGTGGCTGCCGAGATAGCCAACTTAACAAAGCTAGGTGTTAAAATAGAGTGCGATGTGGTTGTAGGGCGCACAGTCACTATACAAGACCTTATGGATAAAGAGGGTTACAAGGCGGTGTTTATTGGCTCAGGGGCAGGTCTTCCTAAGTTTATGAATATCGGAGGTGAAAATCTTAATGGTGTGGTATCGGCAAATGAGTTTCTTACTCGTGCGAACCTAATGCACGCCTATGATGATAGCTATGATACACCAATATATACTGGTAGTAAGGTAGTTGTTGTAGGTGGTGGTAATGTAGCAATGGATGCAGTGCGTACAGCGCAGCGTTTAGGTGCTGAATCGCATATAGTATATCGTAGAGGTGAGGCAGAGCTTCCTGCTCGTAAAGAGGAGATTCACCACGCTAAGCAAGAGGGTATACAGTTTGATATGCTTACCAATCCAGTAGAGATACTAGGAAGCAGCGAGGGCTGGGTAGAGGCTATACGTTGTGTTAAGATGGAGCTAGGTGAGCCTGATGCCTCAGGTAGAAGGTCGCCACAGGTTGTCAAGGGATCCGAGTTTGATATAGAGTGTTCGCTTGTAATTATGGCGTTAGGCACTTCACCAAACCCTTTGATTGTATCTACTACCGATAACCTTGAGTCTAACAAATGGGGTTGTATAGTAGCTGATGATAGTGGTGCTACATCACGTAGTGGCGTGTTTGCTGGTGGTGATGCTGTAACTGGTGCTGCTACTGTAATTTTAGCAATGGGGGCAGGGCGTAGTGCTGCTGCTGCTATTGATACATATATTAAAAATTTATAATATTATGGAGTGCACCAAAGAGTTTCTTGAAGAGTTGGTAGATCGCTACAATTGTAGTGATTTTATAGCTGACGACCCTATATCTGTACCTCATAGGTTTACCAACCGCAACGATATAGAGATTGCAGGCTTCCTATCGGCTACAATAGCGTGGGGAAACCGTAAATCTATTGTTAAAAACTGCTCTCGAATGATGACGCTTATGGATAATGCACCCGAAGATTTTGTTGTTAACTCTACGGAGGCTGAGCTGCTACATCTAGGCGATTTTGTTCATCGTACTTTCAATGGAGCAGACTTTATATATTTTATTAAGGCTTTGAAAAATATATATCTTAATCATGGTGGCATTGGTCTTTTCTTTGAGAAGTGTTATAGCGAGAGTCAAGATATACGTGTTTGCCTATCTAAGTTTCATGATATCTTTTTTGAGATAGAACACCCTGATAGAGTCCGCAGGCATCTCTCTTCGATTGATAAAAAATCGGCTTGTAAGCGTATGAATATGTTTATTAAGTGGATGGTGCGTAAAGATGATAGTGGGGTAGATTTTGGTATTTGGGATATTCCATCTAGTGCCCTATATCTTCCTCTTGATGTTCACTCTAGTAATGTAGGGCGTATGTTGGGGCTTTTAACCCGTAAACAGAATGATTGGAAGGCGGTTGAGGAGATAACGGCATCATTACGCAAGTTTGATGCTAATGATCCTGTTAAGTATGATTATGCGCTTTTTGGTGCAGGTGTAAATAAATTCTTTTAATATGGCAAGCTCAATATTTAAGTTTAAGCAGTTTTCTTTGCAGCAAGATAATAGTGCTATGAAGGTTGGTACTGATGGGGTTTTGCTTGGTGCGTGGGCTGGAGCTCAACATCGTGCGCAGCATGACTTGTGTTGTGATGCTCTTGGTGATTCTCATGGTTGCTCTATTCTCGATATTGGTTCGGGAACAGGTGTTATATCTTTGATGATGGCACAAGAGTGTCCGTCAGCTAAAATTGTAGCCGTAGAGGTTGAGGAGCTAGCGGCACAAGAGTCTAGGCTCAATTTTGCCAATAGCCCTTGGAGTGATAGGTTACAGCTGGTGCATGGCTCTTTTCAGCACTATGCTAAAGGGTTGTTGGGTGCAACAAAGTTTGACACTATTATCACTAATCCACCATATTTTATCGACTCTCTAAAAAATGAGCAGCAGGCTAAAATTGCAGCCCGCCACACCTTGTTGCTACCTTACGAAGAGCTTGTGAAAGGTGTAGGTGAGCTTCTTAGTGATAGTGGTGCATTTTATGTTATACTGCCTTATCAGCAAGCTAGCATACTTATTACGCTCGCTGCATTTGAGGGGTTATATCTTCGTCGTAGGCTTGATGTGCAGGGTAGTTATAGCTCACCAGTTAAGCGAGTGCTTATGAAGTTTACCCGCATAAAAGGCGACACTGCTAGCGATACACTAGTGATAGAGAAAGAGCAGCGTGGTGACTATACTGCTAAGTACAAAGAGATGACTAAAAAGTTTTACTTGAAGTTTTAGCTATTTTTAGTGCTGAATATCTTTTTTATGCATTCGGCTTGATTTGTCTTAATGTTTTAAGGGAGTTTCAAAGCTATGATTTTATAAATTTACATATATGCTCCAACAAGAGGTTTATTCTTTTTGTTGGAGCTTTTTGTTGTGTGTGTTGAGACCGTTACACAATTGCAAGCAGATGTAATTTTTTACAATAACGTGTCAATAAACTCAAATTAAGCATAATAAAAGTACGATATTTTAACCATTATCGCAGTTAAAATATCGTACTGTATTTTATTAGTCATTATATTTATAAAGAGGTTGTTAGCTCTCGTCTTTCATCAAAAACTTATCATATAGAAACAGTAATATAGTAGCTGATAATCCAATAGCCAAAATCACCATCCAAAGGTCTGAAGGAGAGTATATAACCCATAGTTTTTTTGTTAGCTCAGTGGTTGTTACATTAGATAGTCTAGCCACCTCGTCAAAATATGCACTCGTTGACAACCCCTCACTAATTGTATAACCTTGTTGCAGAGCATAATCTTTTACAAAAATAACCTTGTCAGACATCTTTTGATATACCGAACCAGATATATATCCAGCAAACAAGTTACCAACAAATACAGGTAAAAAAGAGTAACCCATATATAAAGCCTTCTTGTCATGTGGTGCTATTCGTCCAATATATTCCGTAATCTTTGGAGATCCAGCCATCTCGCCAATAGCAAAAATTAGAATTGCAACCATAGTGAATATAACATCTTGCGAGTATAAAGTTAATGCCATACCTATCGAGCAGACCAAAAATCCCGACATCATAGACTTCAGAGGCTTAAGCTTCATTACAATGCTCGATACAATGATCTGAAGAGCTATAATATATAGTGCATCAAGGTTTGTAATAAACTCTGCATCCATAACTCCGCCTTTGCTGTAATTTTCGCTGATAAATGGAATATATTTAGCAAAAAAATCATACATTACTGTTGTGTCTACCCACTGCGATATAAATACTGGAAGTGTGAAAAATAGCTGGTTATACATAGTCCAAAAGCCAGATATAATCAAAAGAAAGATGATAAACTTCCAATCTTTAAATATAATAGCCATATTCTTAGCTACCGAGCATATAGTTTTAGATAGTGATTCTGAATTATCTTTTTTATTTTCACGAGCAGGCTCTTTGTAAAATAAAAGAAGTAGAAAGTTTATGGCTATAATTCCAGCCGAGATGTAAAAAATTAAATTAGACTCACCTTTATATACTAGTGTAACCATAGGTCCAAAGAAAGCTCCTATGTTCACCATCATATAAAATATACCGAAGCCAATAGATGATGTTTCATCAGTAGTTGTTTTAGCAATTGTAGCAGATATAACAGGCTTGAATAGTGCTGCGCCAAGCGCTAAATATAGGTACATTATAAATACTCCTGTAAATGAAGTAAACATCGGAAACATGATAAAAGCAGAGGTGTATATTAAAAATGATAAAATCAAAACTTTTTTATAACCATACCTATCTGCAATAGCACCAGTTAAAATAGGTAGAAAGTATAAAATACCAGTTCCTACTCCCATAATAGTACCCTTTTGTATCTGTGTAAACTCTAAACCGCCCATATCCGTAGAGCTTGTTAGGTAGTTTGCAAAGAGCATAAAGAAGCCATACCATGCCCAACGCTCAAATAACTCGATGGCATTTGCCACCCAAAATGTTTGTGGAAATTTACTGAAAATATTCATAATCATTCATTTAAGTATTATTAACTAGTTTTTATTTTTACCTTATCATTACTTTTTTTTATCTCTCTGGTGTGCCTTATATCTTCTTATTTATTGCTACTATTAATTAGCTTTGTGATAAGCTTTTTGAATCGTTTGACATATAATATTGATGACATTATCAGACCTACTGTAAGCCCAATATACACACCTTGCGGTCCTAAGTTAAATATGTGTGCACATACATAACCTAAAGGTATACACACTACATAGTAGGATAATAGAGCTATATATAGTGGTATTTTAACATCGCCAATAGCTCTAAGAACTGCTGCACCTATTAGCTGTGAGGCATCAAATAGTTTAAAAGTAAAAGAGTACAGAAACAAAATTGATGCAATTTTTATCACCTCTATATCATCACTGAATATATCGGCTATACCTGTGCGTGCAAGTACAACTATAACACCGAGTCCACCCATAATTAGAAGTGCAAGGTGCATTGCAGCATTAGATGCAATATTTGCATCACTATATTTTTTCTCGCCATATTGGTGAGACACACGAATTGTTGCAGCCACTGATATACCCTGTGCTAACATAAATATAAATGTATCTATGCCAAACACAATTTGTTGAGCAGCTAAAGCTTGTTTACCAAAAAATCCAATAATAATACCCGACAAGCAAAATGCCGTAACCTCTGCAAGCCCCTGCATTCCAATAGGTGCCGATGTTTTAATTAGCTCTATTATCACCGACCTCTTTATAAGGCTAGTTTTGAAGAATTTAAGATATCGCTTGTATGGATTAACGCTTAGTAGTATAATTATAAAGGCACTAAGCATCAATATTCTACTTATAAGAGTAGCCACTGCTGCACCCTCTACACCCATAGCCTCAAAGCCCCAGTTTCCATGTATTAAAAGCCAGTTGAAGAAGATATTCACTATATTACACCCGAGAGTTATATACATTGCATATTTCGTTATGCCTATGCCCTCTGAAAAGTTGCGAATGGCAAAAAATAGAATGTAGGGTATAAATGAGATAATTATAGGTTTGTAGTATGATAGTGAGTAGGGTATTATGTCGCTGTCTTGCCCCATATAGTGCATTAGCGGCATAATAGCAAACATGATAATTGGTAGCAAAGCAGCAAATACCACATCTAGTACTAGTGCATTTTGGAAATATAAAGATACCTTTTTGTGTAGCCCCATGCCCCAGTTTTTACCTGCATAAGGTATTACTCCTTGAGTGAAGCACGTGGCAAATATTATACCAATTGTTATAATCATGTTGGCAAAACCTACACCTGCAAAAGCTGTTGTTCCAAGCCCCGATACCATATAATTATCCACAAGCTGAACAATCATCTGTCCAGCTTGTGTAATCATAACAGGTATCGCAAGTGATAAGTTTCTTTTGTAAAAAGGGATATATTTATCTAAAAACATTTATTATTGTTCAGTAGCATTATACATAATTTTATATGATATGCTAGGTGATTATTTATGAGGTAAATTTGTATGTGTTTAAAGTATGTCTGTTTGTAGTTGAACAGCGTTGCAATCTATTTAACCTCTATCTCGTATTGTGGTGTGTAGTTAACAAGCATCCACTCTTCATTTACAAATTTGCCATTGTCGCCTCTATTAAATTTATAGGCAACTTGTAGTATTGAGGTGCGGTAGTCGTCAATATAGTATGTTAGGTCTTCGCCAAACTCCTTCATTGAACCTCCAAAAAATAGCGCAACATCATAACCCCTATAACTATAAAGCGATGGTGTATCTCCGAAAAGTGTCATGTATTTACCATCAAAGTTGCGTACCTTCTTGTTATTTCTATCACTATGATATGATGTAATGTATGACAGGTCTGCATTATAAAGAATCGATGGGTCAATTGTCTCCATACGAGCTATTTTTGTACTAGCAATAGAGCTTACCTTTAATGCACCAGCAAATGTTTTTATAGATCCTATTTTTGATATAACACCATCTGCCTGCTGCTCATTTGTTGCAGCAACTAAAAAAACATTCTCTCGTGATGAGCTTAGGTGTCTAATAAAGCTATTTGGTGAAGCCTTTACATTAAATGGCACTACCTTAACTGCTCCAGCGCAAAAGCGATTCATTGTAGCAACAAACTCGGCATCGTCGCTATCAGTAGAGAGCAAAATGACGTTTTTGTCGGTTACAATATCCTTTAGCTTATCATATTTAGTGTTATCTTCAGGTGCTACCTGAAACACAAAAGCATTGCCACAACTAACCTTTGCTAGCGGTGATACTATCGGTATAGAGTTCATAGCAGCATATTGCGCGACTTTACAAAACTGCTCATCATATACAGGACCTATGATTATATCGCTACCGCTAAGCTCTTGAGTATACGATATTCTATCTGCTACAATAGTTCCCTTATCGCTATTTATAACGTTAAGAGCGATGTTCATTCCCTCGTTTCGTAGTGAATCTAGCCCGACCAAGAAACCTTGGTAAAACTCAGTGAAGTTGTCAGACTGCACATCTTTATCATCTACTAAAGGTAAAATTAAAGAGATTTTCAGGTTATCCTTACCTTCATCAAAGCTTATTCGTTTATAGTCGCCACTGAAGCTAGTGTTGCTACCGTTAAATGTAGTGGTTGCTTTGTTAATTTTGTTTGGAATATTTAGTGTAGCTCCTACTGATAGTGTAGTTTTGTTTACACCTCTATTATGGCTCTCAAGTTCTGCCACTGTAATGCCGTGTAGCTTACTGATTGAGTAGAATGTTTGACCATGTTCTACTACATGCTTGCTATATTTAGGTCTCAGTATTGAGTTGTTTTCAAAATTCTCAACTTCTAAATCTTTTTTCTTTTGTTCTCGTGAGGCTCTAATACTTTCTATATCAGCTCTAAGATCGCTCTGAGATGCTTTACCTATAGCATTTTTAGGTATATATACAATGCCACCAGGTGTTAAATCATACCCAATTGTGCTATTGTATTTTTTTAGGTCGGCTGTTAGTACCTCATAGCGGAGTAAAAGAGATGGTAAATCTTCACCAATGTTTACAATATGTGAAAGGCATCCTTTAACCTTCGTTTCACTCTGCTGTGACTTGTTAAGAATGAAACAGCTCGGTAGGAACATGACTACCAATAGTAGTAGTGATATTTTTTTACGAAACATAATTACTTCTTTTTTATTTTAAACGTAGCTCTGTTAGCACTTTTTTTGTGTATGCTGGAAAATCGCCATTCATCATCCAGTTGTAATATGAAGGCTCTTTACGTAGCACCTCTGCAACAGATGCACCTTTATGTTTTCCAAAGTTGAAAACCTCAACATCGTTTTCGTCATAAACTATAAGACCTGCAAAATCGGCAGTTTTTGCACGTGTTGAAAATTCTGATAAGAAATCTACATTGTTCTCTAGCTCATCATACCTCTCTATCTGTGCAAGCAGCACCTCATAGGTAGCCATTGTATCGGCCTCGGCAGAGTGTGCTTGTGTAAGATCTTTGCCACAGTAAAATTTATAGGCTGCTACAAGTGTGCGCTGCTCCATCATGTGAAATATATTCTGAACATCTATAAGCTTACGCTTCTTCATATCTATATTTACTCCAGCACGCAAAAATTCCTCTGCAAGTAGAGGTACATCAAATCTATTAGAGTTAAATCCTGCTATATCGCATCCCTCAATATAATCAGCAAGTGACTTTGCCACCACCTTAAAGGTGGGGCAGTCGGCTACATCTTTATCATAAATACCATGCACCGCAGAGCTCTCTGCAGGAATAGGCATCTCGGGGTTTATACGCCTAGTTTTAGGCTCATCTTTGTCACCGTTAGGGTGTATCTT
>CAMQVM010000025.1 GCA_947038135.1 uncultured Rikenellaceae bacterium | reverse complement strand
CAGGAAGTGATGGTGTTAGTTATAAAGTCGAAAATACAACATATAAATTGTATCAATTGTCAGATGTAGGAAATATCAACGGAGCAGATGTAGGTGCAACACTAACAAATCCTATCGCTGAGATTATTGATGCCACCGAAATAAATCAACCAACATCACAATATTTAACTACTGCAAATGATAATTATACAGGAGCCAATTATATTTTTGCCTATCCATACTCGGTGAAATCAATAGGCGTAACGCCAACACCCCTCGACAACAAAACGTCATCAACTAAGCGTATAGCGATGATAATGAAGAATGAAACTGGTGCAGGTGCAACTTATCATCGTTTAGATCTATATGATCAAAACACAAAAACCTATCTTGATATTATAAACAATTATCACTATACAGTAAAAGTTCGTGAAGTGAGTGAAAAAGGTTATACCTCAGCTACTGAGGCATTAAACAACCCAGCTAGTAATGTGCAATTCGATATTGTGGTTGAAGACGAGGGTACAACGGTAGTAAGTAATGGTCAATATGTATTAAATGTAAATCAGCCGAGCAGTGAGTTTACTGCCTCTAGCCCTGTCGTTTCAGTAGTAGAAATAGCAAAAATCAACCGAGTAACATCAATAAATGCCCCAATTACTGGTTTGACTGATATAGATATAAAATTGCAAGATGTCACAACGACTAGTGGAACAGCTTTAGTAGAGCTTGCTGGTGTGCCTGCCAAGTTAGGTAAGGATATCAAAGGGGTGGATATAGCCGTAAAAGGCGAAGGTGTAGTTACATTTAGATATACTATCACTATGGGAAACATTTTTTATACTAGTGGTGTAATTACTGTTAAGCATACTATAACTTCAGTTGCTGCTGATGGTTTTTGCCCATCTGCTGGTCGCCCAAATCAAACAGTTTTAAATGGTTATGATGTGCATGAGTTATTTGGTATTAGCAAATCTAACTATACAATAAAGAGTGTAGAGAGTAGTTTTAATCAATATTGGAATGGGGTGTTGTCTGTTGCAAAATCCATTAGCACTACACCTACATTATCAGGGTGGAATATAGATAAAGGAATGACTTTAGGTGTAACAGGTAATGTTGCTTACTTTCACCCTTTTCGTACAGCACCAGGAGATCCAAATATTGAGGGTGTTCTAAAAGTTAGTGGAATGACTGCATGGGGGGCATCTTTTTCTTTAGAGTTGCCATTAACGATTACAACGAGTTGTAAGTTGCCGACGAAAGTAGATAATTATAGTATTCAGATAAATGGATTCAAGGTTGCAGACCGCAGTCCTGGGGCGAAGATGCCTTCAGATGGTTACGAAGTGGCAAATAAATATATGACGAATCAAATAGGTCACCCCAACTATATGGCTGGTTCAAGAGGAGGGGAATGGAATAATTGGGGTCCACAAGATCCTTCTATTGCTGCAATAGCAGGTCAATACTATGCTCATACTCCTGCATATGATATGGCTGATGCGCACGTAGCTTGTGCAAACTTAAACTTGGGTAGTGGTACATGGCGTCTGCCATCGGGAACAAGTTCAGGTGGCGAAATTATTGATATGCTAAATCAAGTTAGACATAGTAAATACAGAGTATTATTACTTTCGACAGAAGCATATACTGCTCCTGATCAGCCATCTTTAAAATATAGTGGGGTGCTTATTTGTTTATCTGGTTACTCTTCGATGCCAACAAGAGTAAGTAGTGATGTTTGGAGTAGCTCACATAGTGGGGGCAGTGCATATAACTTCTATGTCGATACGTATAGTAGCAGAATGGAGCACGATACCGTACAATATGGTGGCCCTACTCGATGTGTTCAGTCTAATTCGTAGGTAGTTTCTAAAGCTTCTTAAAGACCGAAGTTTATACAATACCGCCTAGCAGCATCTAACATCTAGTATATAATTGACAGTCCAATAATAAAACAAGCACAAAAATTATTTTTTGTGCTTATTTTATTATTTTAGCCTCTGCGTTATAATCTAAAATATTATAGCTAGTACATTTGTTATAAGGTTGTTACAAAACTGTAATAAGTTGTATTATTTTTAGAGTTAAGATTCAGTTGCATACTAAAGAATGCTTCTTTTATACTAAACCTAAATTCTTTAAATTTCATCAATGGTCTCAAAAATATAATATTAAAAGGAGTCTGTATAATATTCACTTGATATGAATATTATACAGACTCCTACAACTAGATAAATTACTCTCTTATACTTAATACTTCATAAAACCAATCATCTTTCCTTCTGTTACTTTATAATAATTAGAAACATATTGAATTGCATCAAAAATCAACGAATTTAATAAATTATACTCTTCTGAATTTTCGACCTTTGCCTTCTCCTGAAAACTCTTCCACCATGGAATAAGGTCAACCAAATCTTTGTAAAATACCTCCTTTACAGCTTCTCCGATGGCTACAGCAGCGGGAGTATCGACACTATTTATAGAAGTAATACGCTCTTTCACCAAATCGAGTATGAAGATGTTTGCAAGAATATTAACTGGTGGGTTAGTATCTACAGTCTGGCTTTCAAGTGGAAAAGACTGATATTCAGGTGGTATACGGCTTACGAATGTCACACGGTGCATTACTCTCCACGCATGATTCGAATTGTTTTTTGCTTCTCTTAGTAATATGGCACGCGAGTCGTTAGAAGTGTTTAGCCACAACGGATCTACCACGTTATCAAAGAAATGGGTAAAGTTGTCTTCTTTTGGTGAGAGATAAAATGTCATAAAACGGTAATTGTCTACTTTACCAGGTTCTGGTGCTGTGCTGTAATACCGAAGTGGATCTGGATCGCCCGTATACTTGCTGAGCAGCCCTTCAGGGTCAGCATTTATTTCAAGGTTAAGGGCAGAGCCTTTCTCTTTTTGCTTCTCTACGGTTACAGAAAAGTGAGTTCCCTCTAGTAATGATGTCTCATTCCAGAGTCCGGGTCCAGCAACAATTGCTGTCAAGCTAAAGTTGAATCCAAGATTCAAATTGAAATCATAGTTTCCGCTTTGTGATTCGCTTAACTCAGATACATAATCTTTCTGCTCACTGTATAATCCGCCTGCTGCAGTCCAAACATATGTGTTTACCATATCTTTTTTAGGTGTGTTGGTCTTCCATTCGTGCAACAGGTTGTTGTCGATTACACTGCTAAGGTTTTCATCGTGGCTTTTCCCTTTTTTTGCTGCGTTGAACTGAGTATAGCTACTTTGCAGGCTCTCTTCTTCACGCTCAATC
Source organism: uncultured Rikenellaceae bacterium (assembly GCA_947038135.1). Taxonomy (GTDB): domain Bacteria; phylum Bacteroidota; class Bacteroidia; order Bacteroidales; family Rikenellaceae; genus CAMQVM01. Next base: position 8,808 of record CAMQVM010000025.1, on the reverse strand, counting down.
TTTTTCTTCAAGGCATAAGCCTCCTTAGGTTTGAAGTAACTTTGGCTAGTAGACTCGGTGTCTTGTTGTAAACCGATTCTTCCATCTAGGCATCCGTTTTTTATGTAGGCAGGGTTAATTGGAAAGTACACTATGTTTACATCTTCAGGGATCTCTTTATTGGGTACGACTGATACGCCAACAAGAGTGCCTGTATCTTCTAGTAGCAGAGTGTACATATCTGCTGAGCCCGATTTTACAAGAGCGTATCCTTCGTTGTTTGGAATAAATCGCCTCTCGCCAGATTGCAGGAAATATCCTCCTTTATCATCAGGTGCCTCCCAGTCACCACAGTTATACATAAGGTGGTTTTCGGCTGTATGTAAAGAAGAACTTATAGATTTTCCATTAGTTTCGTTCTCTTCCAAGTTAATATTTGTTGTTACTGTTAATTTAGTTTCGATTTCGGCTTCTTTGGATAATAAGAATTGTCCAGCTGTGAATTCTTTAGAAACTCCAGCACCGATCTGAAAAGCAAAGTTCGTTTGACTGCTGCTGTTACGCTCTCCTCTGAAGGTGACTTTATCTGTTTTCTCTTGCATGAGTTTTACAGAGGTTACGTTGTTGTAAGAGCTGTAAAGGAGGGGAGATTGATAATATGGACGTGTCATATTTTCGCTCGGAATTGGAGGCGCTCCTTCTATGTAGCCAATTAATGATGGTTTCATTTGTATTTGTCCGAGATACACCATTTGTAAATCGCCAACCTTGTATCCAGTGGTAAGGCGCATTACTCCATCGGTTGTTTTGTAGATATATGCTCGTTTCAGCACACTGAACAGATTTCCTACGCTATCATATTGGCTGTCAGAGTACTCTATAACGCTGGGGCTGCCGTTAATTATAGCTTGTTTGCTTGTTGGTAAACCACCTAGGGCATTGAGTACTACTGAAGCTTCGTTGCTTACAGGAGAGTCTGATAACACCCACTCTGGCAGTTCTGTATTATTTATACTTACAAATTTACCGTTGTTGCCATTTGTAGAATAGTCGGTAACAATTTTTCCTGAACCTGCATCAAACCGCCAATATCCGACCATGTTTGACTCTGCGCCAGATAGTTGTCGTTCCATGTTGTCGGTTATCTGTTCTTGTGTGCGTGGCTTGTTCCATATGCGTAACTCGTCGATAATACCCAAGAACGGATAGAGAAAAGCCTTGTCACGATTGTACATATTACCAATAGTGCACTGTTTCAGCTTAGGTTCAAACCCTCCAAAGTCACTGTTGTCACAGCTTTCTAGGATATCTTCTCTTCCGTCAACATATAAAACAAGGTTGGCATTATCATGATAAAAGATCCACATATCGCTATCACGAAAAGTTGCGTTGTTATCGCCCTTTTTATCATAGGCTACTCGTCCCTCTTGCTTCTCAAATGACCAACAAGCAATAATACCATTTAATTGGTCACGATCGGATATATGAGAAGAGTAATGATCTTTGATCTCTTGAGCCGATAAAACTTTGTTCCATAAATAGAGGTCAGATAATTTTCCGTAAAAATATGCATGCTCTCTATCTTCAGTGCTATCTGGTTTGGTACGTCCTATATTTAAAGCTGCATTTGATGAAACTATGCATACCTTTCTTTGTGGGTATATTTTCTTGGTAGGGTCATATAGTGTACCTGCCAGTTCGCCGTTGATATAGATATGCATTTCCATTAAGAAATATGTCATCGTGCCTCTCGTTCCATTAGAAAATATAATCTCTTCTGTTTTCTCGTTCAACTGTGCAGTAGCGACCATATAGTACTCTTTGTTGATAGCTATTTTATTATATCCCTTTACTGTAAATAACTTATTTTTATCTACTGCTTTATCTTCATATGAGCCTATTCCAGATAGGCAGATGGTGAAATAAGGGTAGTTATCTTTTGTAATGCCAAACTCGTGACTCTGGTTTTCTGTATCTTTTCCGAATTTGCTACATATTACTCTCTGGTGGTTTTCTTTGTCATGAGAAATAAACCATGCTTCAACCGATATCTCATTTTCTCCATTTAATAATGTATTATTTCCGCAATCTGCATAGTTCTCATTTTTCAATTCTACGCCATGTTGAGGAGTGTATACGGCTGCAATATGGTGCCATGCATCTCCAGCAATTACAGCATCTCTTGTTTGAACAGCGCTGTTGTGTACGGCTGCGTATGCACGGCAAAACAAACCTCCATATTCCCAAAAATGAGAGCCTGTTATCGTTGTATTGTATAACCCTTCAGTGGCTGTGGCGCTGTTGATCATTTTATTATTTTCTACATCTGTATCCATTCCCCAGCGAAGCATTAGTCCAATGGCATTGGGGGCAACTGCTTTCTGATATAGGTCGAGAATATCTTTACAGGTAAATGCATCATTCCATACTGTGAACAGGTTCATCTCCATCTCTAGTGCGTATGTATTGACGTTTCCTCCTATCTTTAATGAATAGGATTCATTGACAGCATAACCACTTAATGTAAGGTTCGAGTTTTTATCTGGCTGTCCATTTATATAAAAATTCCAGTTGTCGCCGTTCCGTACAACAGATATCATACTCCACTCTTTGCTGGTAAGTTTTGTACCAAGACAATGTTTGTGCTGTTTGTTGTTACAATTTGTCACAAATATTAACGCTCCATCGTGGGTGATCTGTAACTCCTCGTATTGACTGCCATTAGTCATCGATTTTAAATACAATCGCCCTGCTTGGTCTTGAAGTGAGTTTAAAAATGGTTTTACATAAAACTGGACAGTGTAGGTTGATCCTTGAAATAGTCTTTTTGCGCTTTCGGTATTTCTACTATCTTCTACTTGGAGTTGGGTCTTCTGTAAAAACGTCAGTGATAGAGTATTGATGCACCCCATCATATAACGAAAACTGTTTTGGTCCTCTCCAAGGTTAGCATGTATTATGCGTGAATATGTGTTTTGACCTGTTTCTGGGTGGTGCACGTTAGCCCACGATTCGATGGTTAATCCGTTGCTTGCTGTTAGTGTTGTTGTTGCTTCTGCGGTTGGCACTTCTATTCCTGAGCGTGAGTTGCTGATTCTTATAGCATTTCCTGGTGGTGAAACACGCCACCCTCCATCTTGTCCTACTTGTTGAAGAACGCCTGTTTGTTCGCCTTTACTATCTGTGAGGATAGTGGCTGGATATCCGTTGTCTGGTTGGTTAGACAGATAAGCAGCAAAGATAGCAGAGCCTTTGTGTTGTGCTGTTGCTTGTTGCTTTCGTACCGTCTTAGTCCATCCTGCAGTACCTAAGCCTTGTGTGGTTTTCAATTGTAGCGTATGTGTTTCAACACTGTTTTCTACCCCCATATTGACAACTGTAAAGAACGAGCAAAGAGAATACAGGTTTGCCATTTGCGGCATATTTTGAGCTGTATTGTCAATTGTTGTTTCTGTCGACTGATTGGAATAGTTGAAAAATAGATAACTGGCAATCTGTTTTTCTGTTTGCGACTGGCTATTTTTTATTGTGTCGATAAATTGCATTAGTTTACGATCTACCTTTTTCCATATTCCAGTTAATCGTTCACTGCCAGTTTCAAGTACGATTTTCACATCACAATATGCTTCTGCGTGGTTGATAGATGGAGTTATAGCAAACTCTTTTAGCGTGGTTTGTAAATTAGGAACGACAACGAGTAATTTAAATAAACCAGCTTGTAAATTGTACATAGGTGTACTGTCTGGGTATCTGTTTGCTCTAATTGTATAGTCGTAATTATCTGATGTTCCGTTTAGTACAGCTGTGAATAATGAAGCATCTGAGGGTACATTTTTCCAACCACTTATAAAAGTTCCAGCTTGTGGGTTTTGTGTGTCTATGAGACCTGTTATTTTAACAGACAAATAATTGATTGTTGTTTCTGCTTCTATTGAGATTGTTTGCACGACAAAACTATCAGTTTGATTGCTGATATAGAGCATATACCTCTCTAACCACTGGTTGCCCATGCGTATAAAAGCTATATTATATATCCCTGATTCGTCGTAAAAAACAACTTTATCTTCTTGAGATTTAATATCGGCGGGGTTTGTTACATATTGTCCACCTACAACTGAAAGGATATAATCGATACGTGGCAATACGCCTTGCCACTTCTCCACTGCGTCGAGTCCATCGGATAATTGTAGGCTATAGCTATTTTCTTCTGTTTTCTTTATTATTGCGCTGCTATTATTCATAATCGTACCAGGTTGCCTTGAAGCAAATAAGATGGTACCATGCAGGTGATTGTTGTTCAGAGGGTCGCCTGCTCCCCAGTTAAGCGATGTTACAGCTCTTGCTATATTTGTATTATACTGAGCAGCGAGAAGTTGCTGTTTTGCGCCTTGATAATACAGATGTATCATACCATCATAGCTACTAAGCAAGTGTGGTCTTGTACCTATCTGCATATCGCCAAAGAGGTCAAAAGATTGAGGGTTGCTTGTTTCGGTAGAGAGCAATCCTGCTTCGATAGTGAGTCCTTGGTTGTCTATCAGCGTGTTGAATGTAGAAGGAGCAGAGGGACAACTGCTATTTTTCCATGTAGGGCCTTCGAGGGTTGCATCGTGGTGTGAATATGCTGATGCACTGCTGTGTGCTTGTGTTCCGATACCTTCGCTTAGTTTCCAGTAGGCGAGTAGTTGATTGTTGTCGGTCTCTTTCTTTGGTAGCTCCTTATATAAATATTCTTTTACTTTGGCAAGTTGATCTCCTTTCCATATTCTTACTTCGTCTAGCTCACCACAAAATGAGCCTAGCTCAGAGCCTATTCGGGTTATTGGCTTGGTTGTGGGGTGCTGGTCCTTGAATATATCTCCTTTAAGACTTAGAGGCTGCTCTTTGCCATTGATGTATACTTTGTACTCTCCCTGATTGAATGTTACTGCTACATTGTTCCATTTGTCATTAACAAGTACATTATTTTCTGTTTGAGTGCGCAGAAATGTTTTCCCATTTCCAAATCCCATACCGATTTTATATTTGTTTGTGATCCAAAGAACTGGAGGGTACTCTTTTTCATCAACACCTAAACCAGGACCTAGTATGTAACAGTTTTCTTTATTGCTTTCTTGTGGATTTATCCATAGCTGTATTGTGAAAGATGAATTAAGTATCAACTGTGTCTCTTTTGAAGGAATAGTCATGTAAGACATATTATCAAAATAGAGTCCGAATCCAGCGGGTTGGATAGCTCCTAGTTCTAGGTTTAAAGGGTCGCCCCCTCCATCGTAGAATGCAGGTATTCCATCTTTTGATATTGCACTGTCGATAGTAGCTAACGAAGTTTTTCCGCTTGCAGACTTCCCCTGTACAGTGAGCAGAAAGCGGTAACTGCGTTGCATTTGCAGGCGGTCATTGTCGGCTGTCTTGACTGTTTCTTGCTTGTTGTATACTGTTGTTTCGGGTATTCCTTGTGCATCGAAGTTCTTGCCTTCGTGTGTTAATCTTAGTATGCGGTTTGGTAATAACACGCTTTTATCTTTCGAAAATTGTACGTTTTCCAAAGATATCCAGCCGTTTTCACCCCTAGTAAAAGAGTACGAGTAAAGGCATCCATCTTTATCATTGACTAAAATAAACTGCCATCGTAGTTCTCCCTGCGCTCCAGTGGGAAGCAACTTGACACTAAATTTACCATTTCCGTGGGTTAGGAGTCCGCTATTAGTACCTAACGAGAGCATATAGATAGGCTCAACAAAGTTTTCGCCATTGAGTTTAAGAAAGCTCTGAGTATCTTTGTTGCTGAGTGGCGAGTCTGGTTTGCAGCTTCGCTGATAACGTACTTCCCATGCTGGTTGAAGCTCAAATTGCGCATTGGCTTGGAGGTCACTTTTCTCTTTCTGTACCATGAGATAACGGTTTAGATAGAGTGTGTTTTCATGGCTGCGGATGAGGTATATGTGCTCTTGGTCGGTTACCACTTGAAAGTAGTTTGTTGTGTTTATTGCTTGGGGAACACGTAAAATGTTGATCCCCATCATTGTCATCTCTTCGGGAAAGTTAAGAGTTAGCTTTCCTTGCCAGCCGTTGTCATCGGGTGAGTTTACTGTTAGGTTTAATATGTTGTACTTGTAAATTACGGTAGTGTTGTCGCTATCTATTGACGCTGAGAAATAGATTGCCTTCCCTTGGTGATTTATAGATACGGGGCTATCTGTAAATGAGTTATTCATATGACATCTGTTTTAATGAGATTAATGTTAGGTTGTATTAACCTTTCAATATTTGCGAGTCTTATATTACGCCGTAAATCGATAACTGGTCACCGACTTACGGCGATGTGTGGTGCTGCCTTTTAGATAGAAAAGTGTTAATTTAGCTACGAGCCTTTATGTAGTAGTTTACATATACATTTATAGGTCTTGTTTCTTTGTCACCTCCTTGGTTGCAGGTGTCTTGATTTGTGGTCTTTTTGCTATCGTCAAATCCGATATTATCAGGTTTTGTGATTCCATGTGTCTCCTTATCATCGACAGGGAGATGTGGAATTGTAGCTTTGAAAGATGCAGTTTTAGGTCTTGTTGTGCTACACCCTTCTCTTACTCCTGGGTGTGAGGTGTTACTTTCTGCCTTGTCGCCTCGTAGAAATTCGCCCCGGTAGTCGGGTACTTTAAACGTTCCTTTTTTCGAGTCTCCGCCGTATATGTTTTCGATTACATTAAAAAGTTCGGAATAATCGGCTTTTAGAAGCTCTTGTCCGTTGCATACAATCCAACGATCACTCTCTGACAAATCATTTCCTTGCAACAAAATTGCACCTACTGGAAAAATATTTTTATGCATTTTATCTATTTTTAGTTATGAAATTATTTAGTTAATTAGCGAAAACGAATGTAATAATTTACGCTCAAATTGCGGGGTCTCGTTTCACTATCTCCGCCTGATGTGGCAACTTCTATGTTTTTTTGCACGTTGCTATTCCATATAAAAGCATCTTTTACAAGTCCTGAAATAATAGAGCTGCCTTCTTGTGATGGCAAACCGTGTATTGTGGTCTGAAAATCATTCATCGGGTAGGCTGTGGCATCGCTCTGTTTAGACCCTACGGAATTACCGCTGTTTCCCCCCGGTAATGAAGCTTCTCGGTTTTTATTGTCCTGGTCACGATTTGTAGAGTCGCTTACTCCTCTTAGAAAATATCCTCTATAATCAGGTAAATTAAAAATATCTGTATTCGAGCTGCCATGCGCAGTTCCTATAGTTTTATATAGTGATGAAAACGACTCTTTAGACGATAAAGCTGCTCCGTCGCATAATATCCAGTTTTGCCCTGTTACCTCACTGTTGTTTGATCCTGCGAATGGTATAACTGAACCTATTGGTGGCATTACATCTTCGTTGTATACATCATTGAATGAGTATTTTATGATGTAATATATATATTTGTTTTTAGGGCGAGTTTCGATATCTCCTCCACTGCCATCGGTCGATACTTTTACGTTGCCTTCACCATACTTTCCAGAACTTGCAACACCACAACCACCATCAACGCTTCTTCTTACAATGTTGTTACAATTTATACTAGCGGTGAAGCTGTTTTTTGGTACGGCAGTAGCGTAACCTTGGTATGATCCGATTTTGTTTTTTGTTGCACCACCAAGCAAGAGAGAGGTGCGGAGTTCTCTATCTGGGTCGTTGCTTGTACTGCCGCTTACTCCACGAATAAACACCCCACGTAGGTCGGGTACATTAAAATGGTAGCTGTCTTTTTGACCATAATTTGTTAGTATAGAATCAAAGAGTTTTGCATACTTTCCAGTACGTTCAAGCGATTGACCATTGCAATAGAGCCAACCCTGTTCGTTGAGTTCTTTTTCTCTATCTGTATTTATCTCTCCAGCATAGGATAATATAGTGCCTAAAGGCAAAAAAATTGAAGATTCTGTATTCATAATAAGTCTATTTAAATTATTATTGTAAACTATTTGATATAATTTGAAGAACGTCTGAGTATACCTCAGAGGTGTTTGCTGTTGTCCTGCTAATAGCCTCAAATAGCATCGAATAGCTGGTTGCTGGGTCTTCTTGCATAGCTGCATAAATGGCATATGCCTCTGTCTGTATATTTTTGTCATCGCACATAAAACTGTCTTCATACATTGTTTTAGCTTTACGAATTGCATGCACAAGATTGCCGAGGCTGGCTTCATTTTGCAGCCATGCTTGTTTTACTTGCAGTAAGTGCTTGTATCTAAAGTCTTGATTACCAGCATTTGTTTTAGATAGTATTTTTTGGCACATATCAACTCCCCAATGTCCCATAATTACTGAAGGTATCAGCTCTTCTCGAAATAACAACCAGCACTTAAAGTGTGGGTGCACGCTAGTTTGAAGCACTTCAGATACTGTAAATGAGTGAGGGTTTTTCACGCCAATCCATTTCAAAAAGGTCTCTTCATCGGATACATTACTGATTCCAAAGTAGGTGCTTTTTCTAATATCCATCTGCTCTTTTAAGGCAAGTAGAGTTGGAAGTGCATTCCACTTTTTTAGATCGTTGCACGAAATCCTTTTATCAAGGATTTTTTGTTTTTCGTTTGTTGAAATTGAATAATCCATACTTTTTTCTGATTTAATGTGTGTTGTGAAAGTGGTTATTATACTAGGTTATTAGACTCTATAAACAAGTGGTAGTGCTCTCTTATGTAGCCTCTAAGTAGGCTGATTCGCAAAACCTTGGTTTTGTGAATTAGCCAGCTCCCGAAGGGAGCCACCAAGCGCCTAAGGCGCGTAGGTGCTTTTTGCGAGCTCTTTAGAGCGCCGCTTTTTTTAAAAAAGCGTAAA
>CAMQVM010000024.1 GCA_947038135.1 uncultured Rikenellaceae bacterium | reverse complement strand
TTGAGCGGGGCTGTACTACTACCTCGGTGTTTAGCAAGGCAGCTTCAAATACACCGCTGCGCATCTCTCCCCACTCTTCACCTCCATTTGCAGTATATATAGCACCCATGTTATCGATATATTTTGTAGCAATCTGATCTTGCGTCTCCCAGCTGTCTCCCTTCTCTACCATACCCATAATACCAGTGCCGTAGTTTCCGTTAGCTCCACCAAACACTCTTTCTCGTGAGTATTTACGTGCGTCGACAGGTGAGAATCCTTTCTCTAAAAGAAGCTTTTCAGCGTCATCAAAGCCCTTTTTTATATTATTATCGGCAGAGTTATCTTCGGCAGCCATAGATATAGCTCTGTTAATAAGTGCTAAGCGTGAAGCAGCAATATCTCGTAGTTGCCCAGATGTTTGCACAACAACATCAACACGTGGTCGCCCAAGCTTTTCTGCTGGAATAAGCTTTAGCGAGCGTATATATCCAAACCCATCCATTAATGGCTCTACACCTAAAAGATATAATATTTGAGCAATAGTTGCACCCTCGCTAGATATAAAGTCAGACGACCAAAGGGTAAAGCTAACCTTTTGTGGGTATTTACCTTTAGCTAGCATCTCTGCCTCAAGCAGGTTTTCGGCTAGCCGACGTCCCACTTTCCATGCCTCGGGTGTTGGTGTGGTTTCAGGGTTTATAGAGTAGAAGTTTTTACCTGTTGTTATAGCTTTAGGGTTAACAATTGGATCACCCGCTGAGCTAGGTTCAATATACCCACCGTTCAGTGCATCTAAAAGAGCCTCTTGCTCAATAGTGGTGCTTGCTTCGAGCTCTTTTCGTATCTCTGCAATCGAATAAACTGCCTCTTTAAGTGTTCCAATTGCTAAAATCAGCTCCTCTTCATTGCTCTTAGTGGTGTTGTCTACACCAACAGATTTAGCTTTCGACATACGCCCCATCATAGAGTCGTCCCCTTTTTTGTCAGGTGCCTTTTGTGCGCCACCATGCCCTTTGGGTTTCGTGGTTGAAACATCAGTCTGCTTTAAATTACCCTCTTTGTCAAAAAATGTAGGTAGAGCCTCTTTCTCAGCAGATGCCATTGCATTCATCATCTTTTGGCGCATTTCGATACCCTTAGCTTTTGCCTTGCTAACCTTGTTGTATAGCTCAAGGTTAGATGGCGTAACTAGCGACTCAAATATCGTCTTAGGGTTGTTGCCATTAAGCACTTTAGCTATGATCTTATCTGTCTTAGCGCCATATTCGTGCGACATAAATGCGATGTTATCCATCTGGTCGGTTGTTATTTTGCCATTAGATACATCAACCATTGCTAAAGAGTACTTTATAGGGTCTACGCTCATAAGTCGAGCTGTATTTGTAAGGTTCTCTTTAGAGTATCTCTCGCCAAGGGTATATAGCCCATCAGCCACTTTTTGCCCATCAATCTCTTCAATATAGATATGTATCTTTTCTATCTCTTTGTCATTGAGCACCTTAACAGTGTCTAATCCTAATGCCGATTGTATGTTTAGCTCCATAGATATCTTAGTGATAGTCTCTCTGTATCCCTGCTTAACATCGCTCTCTTCAAGGTGCTCGTAGCGGTGTACCCTATCTTTCAAAATTCGGAAATCGTCGTATAGGTCACTCTGCATAAAAGGAGCGGTCATATGGCTGATAAGTGTAGCATAGCTTCGGCGTTTGGCTATAATTCCCTCGCCTATATTATTTATTGTGTAGATGTAAAAGTGTGGCATATCGCCCACTAAAGCATCAGTCCAGTCGTAGTCTGATAGCGCTACCTGCTTGCCGGGAATAAACTCTAGGCTACCATGCGTGCCAAAATGAACCAATGCATCAGCCTTGAATCCCATGCGTGTCCAGAAGTATGAAGCTACATAAGGGTATGCAACAGCCCCATCAACACCATGTACAATCGCCTCTGAATCGGCACCAGTAGATGGTAGTGGCTGTGGTAAAATTGCTATATTGCCAAACTCTATACGTGCAACAGCTATATATTTTTTATTCTCTTTCTCAACACCCATATACTCTCCGGGAGCTTCTCCATACTTCTCCTTCATCTGGTCGATAAGGTCAGTTGGTAGAATTTCGTTTGACCACTTATTGAAGGTCTCTACATCTATAAGCTCAGGGTCACCCTCTTTTAAAAACTTATCATAAGCACCCATAGCATAAGGACCTAATACTGATCCTTGTTTCTGAATCATTGCCTCGAGCTCTTTTGCTGAGTTTGGTAGCCCTTCAACATTATATCCACTCTCTTTTAGTAGCCTTAAGGTGTTGTAAAGCGACTGCACACCCTCAATTTCAGCAGATGAAAGCGCCCCTTTGCCATTGCCTTTGTAGTAGTATATTGCAACCTTTTTATCTTTGTTGTCTTTGGTTTGCAGAAGAGTGAACTTCTCGACCATGCTAGTGAATTTTTCGGTGTGTTTAGGTATTGCATCAAATATATTCATGCCGTTACGCTCAAACTGTGCTGCAACAGCAAAAGGAGCTATTGCCCCATCAATTTCAGGTAGCACAACACTCATTGAGGTCATTCCTCCTGCCGCTATTCCTTGCCTATCTTTCAGCCATTTGTCATATAGCTCACTAACAGTTACTGGTGCCATTATAGGTATATTCAGCTCTTTTAGCATATCTACACCATCATTGCCACCACCCATCAAAAGCCTGCCATGAGGGCGGTTTATTATAAGGTTTGGTTTAACTGCTTTTATCATTGGTATTTTTTTCGACCCAAACGAGTTTATAGGATATACATTTAAACCTCGCTTCTCTAACGACTCAACTAGTGCAACGATATGCTCCTCATTAGAGTTTTGCATATTAATATTTCCTGATAGTATTACAACCCTTGGTGCTCCCTCTTTGTAGCGCCCTTGCTGCTCGTAAAACTCTTGATACTCTTGGTATGTTGCAAAAAACTCATCATCGCCAAGGTGGAAAAAGTAATCTGAAGGTATAGAGATAGGCTCACCATATGAGAGGTTGAAAGCTATCTTTTTGTCGATGTTTTTTCGTATGTAGTTAAACATATTTCGATAATTGCCTACTGAACCATTATCCATCAATGCTGCCATATACTTTAGCTCTGTGCCACTAAGTGAATTTATCTCAGCGTTGTCATTTTCGGTAGAGTATACTGCTATGCCCTGCTCGATCGCTTTACGAATAGCGTCGTGGTGGCGAGCTGTCATCGTAGCGCCGTGAATGCGAACCATAACCATATCATAGCTTAATATATCTTCTACATTGTCTAATGCAACAGGCTCAATGCTAATGTGTGAATTATTATTTGAACGGATAAATTTCTCTACCGTAAAGTCGGGAAAATTGAGCGTAGCTATGTTTGTTGTTGATAATTTAGCGTTATAAAACACTCCTAAAGCTACAACCAAAATTGCAACCAAAGATGCAGCTAAAGCCGACCAAATTGTTTTTTTATTTTTCATATTAATCATTTTATGCAAATATATCTCTTAATTAAGGCGATTTGCAAAACCTTAAATATACTTATTTTTAACTATTTACGCTTTTTTTTTAAAGAGACGCTCTAATGAGCTCGCAAAAAAGCACCTACGCGCCTTAGGCGCTTGGTATCCCCCTTCGGGAACTGGCTAATTCACAAAACTGAGGTTTTGTGAATTAGCCTAATTAATATTAAGAGATATGTTTTGTTATTTTCTTCAAGAAATTATTTCGTTAGGCTACTAAACTTGAATGATACGTGCCCTGAAGCACCCTCAGCATTTTTGTACGCCAAAAAATCTACCTTGTAATGTTTCTCTCCGCTGCTGTTGGGAATTACATATAGTGGCGATTTTTTCCATACTGGTGGCATGCCATCCATAATTGACACCACAGCTGTAGAGCGAGATTCTGTTATTACGCCCCCCCCCATAACTTCTTCAGTATATGATATGTCAGCTGTAAATTTGGCATCGGCTGGAGTGGTATCTAAGCTGTTAAATTTAACCTTGTCGTTGCAGGTGTAGGTGCCACTCTTGCCAACACCCGACGTGCCTGAGTTTGTGCGCACTTTGTAGCGACAAATTGCTAGGTCCCAGTCGGTACGTTTTGCCCATGCTTCATCTTGCGCTGTCTCACCAGTGCCTATAAACTTCTCTTGCTCGAAGTTGTAATAATGCCACGTGGTTTTTGATGTAGCTTCAACTGTTACTGCTACTACTTTGTTGTTGTCAACTACATCGTTTGTCGACTCTTTTTCACATGAGGTGAAAAGTGTTGCGATTGCTGTTAAGATTGTAAATACTTTTTTCATTGTTCTGGATTTTAGTTCAGCTATTTTGCTGAGGTTATTATTATTGTTATTATTATTGTTATTATTCGGTGCGGCTTTTTTTGGTGTGGCTTTTATTTAAATGCGTATCTTACTCCTACCATATATTGCGTGCCTGAGTTGATATATGATGGATCTTTAAAGTTGAATATATTATCAACCTTTAAAGTTAGCTCTATTGTGTGTTTATTTATTCTAAAAGGTTTTACCAAAGTAGCTTTCCAAATGTTGTAAGGGTTTGATTCTGTTGTTATTAAATTGTCATCACTATCTCGCTCATTATATAGGCGTGGCGAGGTTATTCTACCCGATAGTTGCATAGATATTGGGCTTCGTGCAATATATCCATTCCATGTTAGTCCTACGGTGGTGCTATGTTTGATATTACTGTCTAACTGCAATCCTGTTGAGTTGTCTACTGCATTGTTATAGCAATAATTTGTCTATAGCTCTAATTGACGAAAAAAGTTGTATGATGCGCTTAGGTCTATGCCTTGTAGTGTTGCGCTGCTAACATTTATATAGTGCTTCTCCATCGATCCGTTATCTATTACATCAAACTGCGTTATTTTATTTTTGATGGTGTTGTAGTAAGGTGATGCAGATATGTTAAATGACTTTTTGTTATACTCAATAGACAATGAGGTGTAGAGTCCGTTCTCAGCTTTCAGGTCTGGGTTGCCATATATCCAAAACATTCCTTGATGGTCGAAGTCGTAGTATAGCTCCTTGATTGTAGGTGCTCTATATGCTGTACCTACTCCTGTTCGTATAGAAAAACCTTTTATAGAGTACATTAGTGATACTTTCGGCGAAAAAGCTGAAGAAAATTGTGAATTGTAGGTGTATCTACTGCCTGCCACTATATCAAAATCTTTTGCTATTTCGTATTGTGCTTGTGCAAATAGGTTGTAATCTTCGATTGTTTTTGTTGTAGGTGTCTCGCCAAGTGTTGTTTTCGAAAAGTTGCTCTCTCGGTTGAACTCTGCACCTGCCACAACCTCCCATTTGTTGAGTGGGTTAAATGTATTTACTATGCGAGTAGATATATAAGATATCTCGTTTTCTCTTTGGTTCTTATTATCTAATAGCTCTAAAATATTGTTCTCGATATATTTATCGTAATTTACACTTAATCTAATATTGTTTTCTCCATTTTCAGCGGTGTAACCACCGTTTATGCCCCCTCCGATAGTGTGCTTTAGTGGGTGTGCTACATTTAAGCTCTCTTCAGGGTTGAATGTCTCGTGGCTGAAGTACTTACCCGTAACATTTAAATCAACCCTGTCAATGGGTGTGTATCCTAGCTTTATGTTTGCACCATAATCTTCATACTTAGCAGCATAGGTGTCTACCTCTCCATTTGCACCAAATCCATCTGAGGCTTGTCTGAACCCGCTTATCGTACCATTGATCTTTTCTCTGTTGAAACCTACACTAGCCCTAGTTTTAAGAGTATTGTTAGATTCGCCGATTATATTGGTTGATGCTTGAAATTTATGAACTGGTTTTTTAGTGATTATATTTATCACTGCTCCCACTGCATTAGAGCCATAAAGTGCTGAAGATGCCCCGTTTACCACCTCTACTTTAGCTACATTGTTTATATCTATCTGGTCGAGGTTTACTGATCCGCCTGCTCCTTCAGCTATCAGCCTCTCACCATCAACCAAAAATACTATATACCTTGTGTTTAAGCCTCGTATATTTACCGATGTGCCCATTGCAGATTGCCCTATAATCATGCCTGGAATATTATCTTGAAGGGCTTCTACTACAGAAGTAGATCCTGAGCGTACTATATCTCTATTGCCTATAACAGTAGTTAATATTGGGGTGTCTGATAGTCGCTTTTCTGTGCGTGTGCCTGTTACAACTATCTCATCTACTTTTAAAATCTTAGCTCTTATCTGAAAGTTTATCGTTGTGTCTTTCGTTAGCATCAACTCAGTTGTTTCTATGAAAAAGTCTCCAGTGTACATGGTTTTTAGTGTGGTGCTGCCCTGCTCGACACCTTTGATGTGATACTCTCCTTTTGAGTTTGATTGTCCTCCAGCCTCGCCCGTTGTAATATATACTCCAGCTAGTGGTTTTCTTGTTGTTGAGTCTATCACTGTTCCTTTGATGTTGTAGGTAGTGTTTTGTGCCTCTGCGTTCATTGTATCCATCATGGCTATCACGCATAAAATTCTTAGTAGTTGCTGTGTGTTTTTGATCATCAATAGTCGTTTTATTATGGTGCAAAGTTAGTGTAGATTGTGGGTAGCTGCAATACCTAATAATTGGTAAAAAACTATCGACTGTTCTGTTTTATCGTTTTAGCAGGGGGATTGGTGGTGATTGGATGTCTAATTTGGGTATAATTGGGATCAAGTTGAATTTTAGGTAGAGTGAAAAAAAAAAGACTATCTTGAGATATCTCAAAATAGTCTTTTTAGTGTCGGGGTACCAGGATTCGAACCTGGGACCCCCTGCTCCCAAAGCAGGTGCGCTAACCGGGCTGCGCTACACCCCGAACTGTGAATCATTACTGATTTCGATTACAAAGATAGTACAAATTTCTCAACTTCCAAATAAAAAAGACATTTATTTTAATATAACGGTTACACGACCTCAAACAAATGACACTAACACACAATTAATCAATTAAATAACAACAAATACCATTAATAATAAAAAAAACATAAATATTATTATTATAAACATTTACACCTAAAATAACCACTCAAGCAATCTACGGCTTACTATTTGTAAAGACTATAAAGGTATCAAAATAATCAATCGATTTTATTTGGTTATGAAACACAACTACCATATATTTGCAGTGTAGATAACTACTAAATAACAATTACAAATAATAATAATTATAAATAACAAAATTATGGAAACAATAATAAACACACAGCTACCTGAATTTAGCGTTCAAGCATTTCACAATGGCGATTTCAAAACAGTTACTAATAATGACGTTTTAGGCAAATGGGGAGTACTTTTTTTCTACCCAGCAGATTTTACATTTGTATGTCCTACTGAGCTAGTTGATATGGCTGAAAACTACTCTAAGTTTGAAGCTTTAGGATGCGAGATATACTCTATCAGTACAGACACTCACTTCGTTCATAAGGCGTGGCATGATGGCTCTGAGAGCATCAACAAAATCAACTACCCTATGTTAGCTGACCCTACTGGCTCTCTAACACGTGCATTTGGTGTGCATATTGAGGAGGCAGGATTAGCATATAGAGGTACATTCCTTATCAACCCTGAGGGGCAAATTAAAATTGCTGAAATTTACGATAACAGCATCGGTAGAGATGCTTCAGAGCTTCTACGCAAGCTTGAAGCAGCAAAATTTGTGGCTGAGCATCCAAATGAGGTATGTCCTGCAAAATGGAAAAAAGGTGATGCTACACTAACGCCAAGCATCGACCTTGTAGGTAAAATTTAAGCAGACTAACTCTCTGAGTAGTAACTGCACGAGAAACACCATCAAGGTGTATTTTCAAACTATTACCTCGCCACAAGTAGTTTAAGTGTGGCGAGGTATTTGTATCAAGGGCTTAAGGGCTCAAAACCCAAGTATTAATTAAAATATATAATTATGTTAGATATAGCAATAAAAGAGCAGTTGAGAGGTCTATTTGCTGACCTTAAATCGAAATATACACTTTGCATAGAGGTGATGGCAAACCACGAGCAGCGTAGCGAACTATTAGAGCTACTTGAAGATTTTGCATCATGCGCAAACAACATCACTACCAAGGTTACAAATAGCAACGACCTTACCTTTTCAATAAAGAAAGATGAAGTAAACAGCGGTGTAAACTTTAGGGGCATACCTAATGGACATGAGTTTACCTCGTTGATACTTGCTATTTTAAACCTTGATGGTAAGGGCAAAAACCTACCCGATGCAGTAACAACGGCACGTGTAAAGGCACTAAAGGGAGATATCAACATCACTACTTATGTATCATTAACCTGCATTAACTGCCCTGATATAGTGCAGGCATTAAATATAATGGCGAGCTTAAACCCATCAATCACACACACCATGGTAGATGGAGCAATGTACCAAGAGGAGGTTGAAAGACTCTCAGTAAAGGCTGTACCATCGGTATTTTTAAATGGAGAACTGCTACACGTGGGCAGAGGAGATTTTGGAATGTTACTATCAGAGATAGAGGAAAAGGTAGAGCACGAACAAGTAGAGGTATCGACAGAAGATCAAAAGTTTGATGTATTGGTAGTAGGTGGAGGTCCTGCTGGTAGTGCCGCAGCAATATACTCAGCACGTAAAGGGTTGAATGTTGCAATCATAGCAGACTCGCTTGGCGGACAGGTTAAAGAGACCGTATCGATTGAAAACCTGATATCTACAACCGAAACAACAGGTGATAAGCTAGCAAAAAACTTGCTAGAGCATATTGCAGCCTACCCTATAACTGTATTAGAGCACCGCAAAATCGTAAGCCTAGAGTTTGATGGAGTAAACAAACGCCTAACGAGCAACAGCGGCGAGAACTTTATTGCCCCTGCTGTTATAATTGCGACTGGAGCAAGCTGGAGAAAACTAAATGTTACTGGTGAAAAAGAGTATATTGGTAGGGGTGTAGCATTTTGCCCTCACTGCGATGGTCCATTCTACAAAGGTAAAGAGGTGGCCGTTATTGGTGGTGGGAACTCGGGTATTGAAGCAGCTATCGACCTTTCAAACATAGCTAAAAAGGTTACAGTAGTGGAGTTTATGGAGTCGCTAAAGGCAGATAATGTATTGATAGACAAAATGAACTCTATACCAAACATAACAGTTATAAAAAACACTGCAACAAAAGAGATAAAAGGAGATGGTTCGAAAGTTGTAGCTATTGAGCTAACAAACAGAGCTACAAATGAGAGCTACGAGATACCACTAGATGGCATATTTGTACAAATAGGGCTAACACCAAATAGTGCTGCCTTTGCTGATAAGCTAGAGGTTACAAACTCAAGAGAGATAATAATTGACTCGGGTTGCCGTAGTAGCCACCCTGGAGTATATGCTGCAGGCGATGTATCTAATGTGCCATACAAGCAAATTATTATAGCAATGGGCGAGGGCGCAAAAGCTGCACTTACAGCATTTGATGATAGAATCAGAGGTATACTGTAACCTTCAAACCATAAATATCTGAAATACATATATTAATTACTTTAGTTGGAATAGATATTTCAACTAAAGTAATTTTTTTTATGACTACACGAAACCCACAAATCACACTACTATTATCAATTTTCATCAATGGTATCATGAATAAAGTCATCGCCTTTAAAATTCCCATCTATATCAAAAACAGACTCTAAAAAAGACGCATCATGATTGATATTTGTATCATACACACACCCATATTGCTCTGCTATTTCTAAGTATATCGAATCAAGTGTTCTGTCTGAGTTTTTAGCATATTTATTTGTAATCATTAAATCGTTATAGTTATCATCAAAATGCTCAGCTATAGTTATATCGCTAGGAAACAGAGGAGGAAGAAACCCTGCTAGCTTACGTCGCTCATAATCTCTATCACGATATTTATCAAAAGCAGTACCAAACGGCAATGGTCTGTTTCTATCCATATACCATACATAAAAGCTCCATTGCGATACAATATCCCTACTAAAGATAGGTAAAAGAACTCCACCTAAACCTAAAAAAAGAGACTCTAAAGCTGAATGCGACGAATATGTACCCAACATGGCAGGGTTATTATCAAACGCTTTCACTTTCAATTCTGAAAAATGAAACAGACGAACAGGAAACCATGCCACTTGAGGCAGTTGCACCAACCCTCGCACCCTATCAAAAATTATCAGTAACTTTGAAGAGCTTCGTCCAGCTAACATAAACATATAAAGAGATAATATATATAAAGGGCTAGGCAATAAGAAAGACTCTAAAATATCAGATTGGTACATCACTGTCAATAAAATTGATACAGATAACAAAAACACACCAAGTATTACATTAACCGTATTGTGCTGCATATCAATAACAAGATAGTCATCATCTACATATTTTACATGCTTAAAGTAACTTAACCACCCTTTATCGCTTCTAAACCTCTCAATAATTGAACTACAAGGAAATTTTAATATCTGCATCGGCCATTTTTTCTGACCCCAAATAATCAGCCCCTTTGCTCCAGAGCTAATTTTTCGATTAGGATCATATAATAACTCTACCTCTTTTTTAGTCATAACTAATATACTTTAATATATAACAATAATAAAAGTGAGCTTTAATCTAAGCCAGATTAAAACTCACTATTATCTATTTTAAATCTAGTGTCTATCTAAGATGTGAAGCAATCATATCAGCAATACGCTCGCCATCAACTGCCGACGAAACAATACCTCCAGCATAACCAGCACCCTCAGCACAAGGATATAAATTGCTATATTGCGGATGAGCTAAAGTTTCGTTTATGCGTGGTATACGAAGCGGCGACGATGTACGAGACTCAACACCTAAAAGCTGTGCCTCAGAGCTTAAAAACCCTTTCATTTTCTTACCAAAATGGGCAAGCCCCTCACGTAAAGCACTAGACATAAAGCTTGGCATCCACTCGTTCATATTACCTGGAGCGACCCCAGGGTGATATGATGTAGCAGCTACCGACTGCGATGTTTTACCCGACAAAAAGTCGTTAAGACGCTGCGATGGAGCTATTTGATCACCTCCACCTGCTGCAAAAGCTGCCTGCTCAAACTGACGCTGAAACTCCATACCTGCAAGCACACCATGCTTCTCTACAAGATGTTGATAATCACTTTCACGTACCTCAGTAACGATACCAGAGTTAGCAAACTTTGAGTTACGTCCTGATGGCGACATACCATTTACAACACACTCGCCAGCCTCAGTAGATGCAGGAACAATAAACCCTCCAGGGCACATACAAAACGAGTAAACTCCACGACCCCCAACCTGCGTTGTAAGTGTGTAAGATGCAGCTGGAAGATATGGACCTCTGTCAGGCAGGTTATATTGCGCATAGTCGATAATACGTTGTGGGTGCTCTACACGAAGACCCATAGCAAAAGATTTGGCCTCAAGAAGAATCTTGTTGCGATCAAGCATTTCATATATATCACGTGCTGAGTGACCAGTAGCAAGAATCACTGCTTCACCTTCAACTTTATCCCCATTTTCAAGAACTACACTTTTAACAATACCATTAGAGAGATCTAAATCGACAACTTTACTATTAAAATGAATTTCACCACCAGCACCAATAATTGTATTACGCATAGCCTCAATAACCTTAGGTAGCTTATCAGTGCCTATATGTGGGTGCGACTCAAAAAGTATATTTTCGTTAGCACCATGAATATTAAAGATCTCTAGTATACGACGAGAGTTACCTCTTTTTTTAGAGCGAGTAAATAGCTTACCATCTGAGAAAGCCCCTGCTCCACCCTCACCATAACAGTAGTTTGAATCTACATCTATAGGTTGATTACGGTTAAGCGATGCAATATCTATTTTACGAGAAGAGACATCTTTTCCACGCTCCAAAATGATAGGTCTAAACCCTAACTCAATAAGCCTTAGTGCAGCAAAAAGACCACTAGGTCCGCTTCCTACAATTACCACTGCTCTTTTGTTTGTAACATCACTCCATGTGTATACTTCTTTTTCGGGTACGATATCACTCATAAGATCAAGCTCTAGTGTAAGGTTAACCTTTATAGTTTTACCACGGGCATCGATCGAACGTTTCACAATACGAATCTCTTTGACCTCATCTTCTGAGACCCCTGATCTTTGAATTGCCATTCTGTTGTATATTGAAGATTTGTAAGCCTCCTCGGGCGAAAGTATAAGTTGAACTGATAACATTTTATATTGATTTATCTATTATGTAATAGTTTCTATCTGATGAACTTCGTGTTATTAACTGCCCAAGAAATCCCGCAAGAAAGAGCTGAGTGCCAATAATTGAACAACAAAGAGAGATGAAAAATAGTGGTTGTTCGGTGGTAGGACGGTAAGGAAGTCCATTGAATATTTGTATCTGCTTATCGGCTAAAATAACGCCTGCCAATATAATACCTGCAATAAACATGATTGAGCCTAATGCCCCAAATATATACATAGGGCTACGTCCGAAGCGGCTCATAAACATAACAGTTAGATCGGAAGAGCACACGTCTGAACTCCAGTCACTCCGGAGAATCT
>CAMQVM010000023.1 GCA_947038135.1 uncultured Rikenellaceae bacterium | reverse complement strand
GATTCTCCGGAGTGACTGGAGTTCAGACGTGTGCTCTTCCGATCTGTCCTATGCTATTCATTGTCTTTCATGTTTTGCTTAGCTAGCTTAGCTATATTTGAGGCAAACACAAAATCGTTAAGCTCTTTGTTGCCACTATGAAGAATCGTTTTACCATCTCCCTCCCACCATATTTTACCTTGGTGAATAAATACCACATTGTCGCCAATTTCAAACACTGAGTTCATGTCATGGGTGTTGATTACAGTTGTGATGTTATACTCCTCTGTAATTTCGTGAATAAGGTTATCTATTACAATAGAGGTGCGAGGGTCTAAACCAGAGTTTGGCTCATCACAAAATAGATATTTAGGTTTATTGACGATTGCTCTAGCTATAGACGTACGCTTAACCATACCACCACTAATTTCAGAAGGGTATAGGTTTAAAGCGTTGGTGAGGTTCACTCTTTTAAGTGTCTCATTTACTATATCATCTTTCTCAGACTTGGTGTAATTTGTGAATATATCTAGTGGAAAACGTACATTTTGCCCAACTGTAAGAGAGTCGAACAGTGCTCCACCTTGAAAAATCATCCCTACTTTTTGGCGTATCGTCTTTTTATCATCCTCTTTAAGAGCACTAAAACAGTCATCATCAAAAAATATCTCGCCTTTATCGACCTTATGCAGTCCCACCAGCGATTTTATAAGAACAGTTTTGCCTGAGCCACTCTGTCCGATAATTAAATTAGTTTTTCCACTCTCAAACGTAGTAGATATGTTATCCAAAACAGTTGGTCCACCATTAAACTGTTTTGATATGTTTACAACTTTTATCATTAGTAGTTGAAGAATAATTTAGTTATTATTAGGTTGAATACTAGCACTGTAATAATTGCTGTAACAACCGATTTTGTACTCGCCTTACCTACTTGTAGCGAACCACCTTTAGCATAATAGCCATAAAATGAGGCTACCGAAGCGACAATAAAGCCAAAGACAACAGACTTAGCAATACCATAAATTACACTATATAGTTTAAAGTCGTAGCTTACCCCTGTAACAAAATCATCTGGTGTGAGTGTTGAGAGCCCCATAACACTTACATATCCACCAAATACTCCAACAAACATACTAAGTATTGTTAGAAGAGGAAAAAAGATTAATGCTGCTGTAATTTTTGGTAAAATAAGGTAGCTAGCTGAATTAATACCCATTATATCTATTGCATCAATCTGCTCTGATATACGCATAGAACCTATTTCAGAAGAGATATTAGACCCCACTTTTCCAGCCAAAATAAGTGCTGCCATTGTGGAGCTAAACTCCAAAATTATAACCTCACGCGTGGCATAACCAATAAGGTAGCGAGGAATAAAGGGATTCTCTAAATTTATAGCCATCTGTATAACTACTACCGCCCCAATAAAAAATGAGATAATTATTACAATTGCTATCGACCCAAGCCCTATTTTGTCCGCCTCGTCTATGACCTGACGTATAAATATTCTGCGCTTCACTGGCTTCGAAAATACTCTTTTCATTAAAAGTATATACCTGCCGAACTCTTCTAGTTTTTTTGCTACCATTTTATTTTTTTTGAATGTGTATTATTTTATTTTTTTTACTATAAGTTGCAAAGGTACTAATTTTATGGTAATTTTACGCCGTAAATAGAAAACTTATGATTATTAAAGTAAAACCATCAAATATTAATGGTGCAATTATCGCACCTGCTTCAAAAAGTTATGCTCAAAGAGCTGTTGCAATTGCCACCCTTGCTAATGGATCATCGCTTATATCGAACATCGATTTCGGAGGAGATGTTGATGCCGTTATAAAGGTCGCCTCTGAAATAGGGGCACAGGTTAAATTTTCAGAGCGTAGCGTAGAAATCACCCCTTGTGGCGGTGTAAGCTCGCCTACTACTATATTTATAGGTGAGTCGGGGCTGGCTACACGCCTATTTACACCGCTGGTTTCGCTCTTCAACCATCCTATAACAATTACAGGACACGGTTCGATATTAACTCGCCCTATTGCGATGATGCGTGTACCTTTAGAGGGTTTAAATGTTCAGTTTGAAAGCAATGGTGATTTTTTACCTATAACAGTTACTGGTCCTATGATTGGTGGCGAAATTGAGGTTGATGGCTCTGTTAGCTCGCAATTTCTTACTGGGCTGCTTATATCACTGCCTTTATCAATCAACGACTCTACGCTTAATGTAAAGAGTTTGCAGAGCATACCATATATCGATATGACAATCGAGATAATGAAACATTTTGGTGTTGAAGTATCTCACGACAACTATAAAACTTTTTATGTAAAGGGCAATCAAAAATATTCAGCCGCAAATTATAATGTTGAGGGTGATTGGAGTGGTGCATCTGCAATTTTGGTAGCTGGTGCAGTGGCAGGAGAGGTTACAGTCAGTAACTTATCACCTACAAGCTGTCAGGCTGATATAGCTATAATAAATGCTTTAGAGAGCGCTGGAGCAGATGTTTCATTTAGTGATGCTGGTGTCAAGGTTGTTAAAGAGAGACTTCAAGGTTATGGCTTTGATGCTACACACTGCCCTGATCTGTTTCCTGCACTTGTGGCTCTTGCTGCTAACTGCGAGGGAACTACTGTTTTAAAAGGGATATCACGCCTTACTCATAAAGAGAGCGATAGAGCTGTTGTGCTTCAAGAGGTATATGGTAGCTTAGGAATTAACATAGAACTAGATAGAAGTAATGACCTTATGATAATTGAGGGAGGTGAAATCAAGGGTGGTATTACAGTAGATAGCTATAATGACCATCGCATTGCTATGTCGGTGGCTGTTGCTGCACTTAATGCTGTTGGTGGTGGTATTGCTATTGATAGGGCTGAGTCTGTTGATAAATCATATGCTAAATTTTGGGACGATTTGAGCTCTTTGCAGTGTTTGTAGCAGGTGCTTTGAGTTATATTTTGTCATTTATCAACATAAAATTATATATTTAATGCAAAATTGTGCTGAAGGTATATCTTCAGCACAATTAATTCAATAAACTAACCCTAGCTGAGGCAGTTCACAATTTTTCAGCGGTCTCTAGCTATAAACCAAAATCTTTAATATGGCTAGCCACTCGCTCCATTAGCCACAGTGGGGTAGATGTCGCTCCACATATCCCAACTGACTCACAACCCCTAAACCACTCTATGTCAATCTGACTCTCATCTTCAATCTTATAGCTATTTTTGTTATTCTTTTTACACTCCTCAAATAAAGCAATACCATTTGAGCTATCTGCACCACTCACAAATATAATAATATCATATTTGGTAGAGAATACACCAAGGTGCGGATATCTATTAGACACTTGGCGACATATCGAGTCCTTAATGGTAGCATAACCCTCTGGATAATCTTTGTATCTCTCTGTTATCTCTTCGGCTATAATATTAAATAGGTCTAAGCTCTTTGTTGTCTGCGATAAAAGATATATTGGGCGTGTGAAATCTACCTTTGAAATAAGCTCTTGAAGAGAGTCTATAACAATAGCCTTTTCGTTTATATGCCCTGTAAGTCCAACAACTTCAGGGTGCTTGTGCTTGCCTAAAATTACTACTTGACCATCTACAAGCTGCATCTTTTCGTATGCTGTTTTAACCTGCTTTTGTAGGTGTGCCACTACGCCACAAGTAGCATCAAGATATTTAATATCAAGGTCTTTTAACTTCTGATAGGTCGATATAGGTTCACCGTGCGCTCTTATCAATATTGTTTCATCTACACAATCTAATAGTTGTGATGAATTTATTGATGTAAGCCCTAACTTTTCAAGCCTATCCATCTCTACTTTATTGTGCATTATATCACCTAGCGATAATACTTTATTGCCCGTTGCTAGCTCTTCTTCAGCCATCTTAATGGCTTTTACAACACCTACACAAAATCCTGATTTGCTATCTATTTCTATTTTCATTTTATTCTCTCTGTTAATAAATCATCCACCCATTGCATCTGTTGCTCAACACTCATATTGCTATTATCTAGCAATATAGCATCATCAGCTCTCTTCAAAGGGCTCTCTTTTCTATTCTCGTCTTGAAAATCTCTGCTTGATATATTGTTAGATATCTCTTCAAGTGATACACTTTGGTTTTTAGCCTTTAGCTCTATATATCTACGCATCGCCCTCACCTCTACTGAGGCTGTCATAAAGATCTTTAATTCAGCATTAGGGAAAACAGTAGTGCCAATATCTCTGCCATCCATAACTATGCCTTTATCAAGCCCCATTTGCTGTTGGAGGCTACATAACATGGCTCTTACCTCGGCAATGCTGCTTATATAGCTTACGTTGTTGCTCACCTCTAGCGTGCGAATCTCCTCCTCAATGCACTCTCCATTTAGGTATATATCGCTTCGCTCTTTTAGTTGGTTGTAAATAAATTTTATATCTATTGCAGGAAGTGCTGCCACAAGCGACTTTGTGTCATTTAACAGTGATTGCTGCATTGCATATAGCGTTATTGCTCTATACATTGCACCACTATCAACAAATATATATCCTAGCTTTATTGCTATTGATTTTGCAAAAGTGCTCTTTCCGCACGACGAGTGACCGTCTATTGTTATTATTATCTTATTCTTTTCACTATTCATGATTACATTATATTTTCGAGTGCCTTAATATCTAGCAGTGCCAAAAGTACAGCTGACACGCCAAGGCAAAAAATTAGTGCTCCAGCAGTTTTGTTGATTATTATTAGGTGTCGAGGTCTGAACTTGTTTTTAAATAGGTTCACCAAGCTTGTAAGCATTAACCACCATAGCGCAGAGCCTATTGCCACACCAACTATTGTTAAGATAGCATTAGCGATGTTTAAATGGCTATTTGATATATCAAAACTTGCAAACAACCCAACAAATATAAATATAAAAGCGGGGTTTGTGAGGGTTAAGAAAAAAGTCGATAAAAAGTATTTTAGGTGCTGACTGCTTTGGCTTCGGTTTTTACGTAGGTTTCCCGATGTTATCTTTTTTGTGAATATAAATATTCCAATAGTCATAATTATAATGCCTCCAATGATAGAGATGATCATCATCTGTTCATTGATAAAGACAGTTACTATAGATAGGAAAAAAATAGCCACAATAGCAAATACACTATCAGCGCACGTTGCACCAAGACCCGAGATGAATCCTGCCTTGAATTTTGAGTTTATTGTTCTTTGAATACACAGCACTCCAATAGGACCTAATGGAATTGATGCCATGAATCCAACCATTATACCCTTTAGTAGAAAAATTAAGTCCATATATATAATTGTTGTTATTTATTGCATAATATGACAAAGGTACATCTAATTATTTAAACTGTAAAATATATATTTGCTCTTCGTATAAAACAGCGATTTTAATAATTTTTTTTGCCGATATCAGGTTTCTTTATAACGCTTAGAATCACACGAATAGTATAATTATTTTAATATAGATTTGAGAAAATATTTCTATTTCAAAAATTATTGCTATATTTGCATACACATTAAACTGATAATATACCATTTTATCACTATTTTTAGTCAATAAATAACATAATAAGCGGTTTTAGGCGTGCATTTTAATAAATTACAATTATATATTATGGAAAACACAAGGTATTCAGATGAGGATTTGGCAGAATTTAAAGAAATCATCTTAGCAAAGCTAAAGAAAGCAAAATCTGATTATGATATGCTTAGATCATCGGTTACTCATGCCGAGAGTAATGGCACTGACGACACATCTCCTACATTTAAGGTATTGGAAGAGGGTGCTGCAACGCTTTCGAAAGAGGAGTCTAGTAGGCTTGCTCAACGTCAACTTAAGTTTATTCACCACTTAGAAGCTGCACTTATTCGAATAGAGAATAAAACGTATGGTATTTGTCGTGAAACAGGTAAGAAGATCGCTAAAGATCGTCTTAAAATTGTTCCTCATGCCACTCTATCTATGGAGGCTAAAAATTCTGGAGTAAAGTAGTTAACTTTATCGTGGTTGTATTAAGCGAGTTTTAAGCACCTTTTGGTGCTTAAAACTCGCTTAATTGTTATCTTTTGGTCAGATTGGATAATCTTAGACTCACTAGCATTTTTCACGCTTAAAAAGTGCAATTGCCATCGTGCAATACAGCACTGTAAATTTTATGGTATTTCTTATTTGCTTTTTTATTAAATTAACCAGCTCCCGAAGGGAGCCACCAAGCGCCTAAGGCGTGTAGGTGCTTTTTGCGAGCTCTTTAGAGTGCCGCTTTTTTTTAAAAAGCGTAAATAAAAATTGTATTACCCCAAAAAACAGCTATATCTTCTGTTTTTGGGGTAATTTATTAATAAAAACCATACCTAAATAGTTGAACATAAGTATATTTAACGTTTTGCGAATCTCCCTATTTAAATAGTATTATGAATAAAAAAACATAGCACCATGAATAAAAATCCATGATGCTACGTTATTATAAACTGTTGCTACCGAATCTACTTTGTAGCTAAAGCCTTTTGAACCTTAGTTATGAAATCACTACCGCTACGTGATGCGCCAACGATGCGTGATATCTCTTTACCCTTACTATCTAAGATTAAAAATGTAGGATAACCTGTGATTTTGTAACGACGTGCCAATGCTGGACCCTCACCCTTCTCCATATCAATCTTTGCGTTAACAAAGTTTTTATTGAAGTAGTCACCAACCTCTTTCAGAGGAAAGATATTGCTAGACATCATCTTACATGGTCCACACCATGCTGCATACGCATCGACAAAAATCAATTTGTCTTCTGCTACCGATTTCTCTAATAGCGATTTAAAATTTCCAGTTTCAAACTTAATCTGTGCTGAAGCGGTGAATACTGAAAACAGCAACGCCAATAATACCAAACTTTTTTTCATTTTGTAAAT
This sequence comes from uncultured Rikenellaceae bacterium, assembly GCA_947038135.1. Lineage (GTDB taxonomy): Bacteria > Bacteroidota > Bacteroidia > Bacteroidales > Rikenellaceae > CAMQVM01. The sequence continues at coordinate 5,698 of CAMQVM010000023.1, read as the reverse complement.
ATTTAATAATTAATAATTTATTCAACTTCGCCCTTTAACATTCCACAAGCTGCAAAGATATCTTCTCCTTTAGAGGCTCTAATTGTGGTTATTATGCCACGCTTAGTGAGGTTATCTCGAAAGTGCACCATCTGGCTATCTGTGCTAGACTCTAAATTGCTATCAGGAATCTTATGAAAGCGAATAAGGTTAACCCTACATTTCAACCCTTTCAACAACCTAGCCAAACCCTCAATATGCCTATCTGTATCATTGTACCCCTTAAACATAGTATATTCAAAACTTACTCGGCGCTGGTGTGCGAAGTCGTACTGTTTAATTAACGCTACAATATCATTTATATTGTGTGTTTTCTCAACGGGCATAAGTTTCAGACGCTCCTCACCAAATGGGTTATGTATACTTATTGCTAAGTGTGCCTTGCTCTCTTCAATAAACCTCTTAAGATTTTTAATCACCCCAATAGTAGATAATGTTATGCGTGTAGGGCTCATTCCATACCCCCAATCGGCAGTTGTAAGAACCTCTATGCTGCGTAACACATTATTTGTATTATCAAGAGGCTCACCCATACCCATATATACTATATTGGTAATAGGAGTTATGCTATTCACACACCTTATTTGGTTGAGTATCTCACCAGCAGAAAGATGATGATGAAATCCACCTCTACCAGTCATGCAGAACAGACACCCCATTTTACATCCTGCTTGAGATGATACACATAGTGTTCCACGCTCTTTGTCGGGTATATATACTGCCTCAATAGGACTACCTCCGATTGTAGGGAATATATATTTAACTGTCCCATCAACCGACACACAACGATCGCTATAATCCATTTTGCCTACTTGATAACTCTCTTCAAGCTTAGCAATAAATGATTTAGATAACGAAGTCATATCACTAAACTCTAATGCTGCTTTTGTATATATCCACTCAGATAGTTGTTTAGCTCTGAATTTTTTCTCGCCTAGTTCTATAACTATATCTTCTAGCTCTTTAAGGCTTTTGCCTAATAGCCACTCTTTATTTTTCATTTTATATATTTTGTATGATACAAATATACACAAAACAAATAATATATTAAAATAAATTACAGTTATTCGACAAATAAGTATGCTACAAAACTAAAAAGCGTGCTCTTAAATTAATTTAAGAGCACGCTTTGATATAAAACTGCGTTGAACAGTGGTAATAAGAATATTTTACAAGTGTAAAAGTGCTCTAAGATAGAGCTTCATCTCAATCACATTTAACAACACTAAAGTTTTATTAGTTAGTGCTATAAGCATCAACCATACCATTATAGCTAACAGGTCCTACAAAAGGAGTATCAACCGACATATTACTATAATTACCATTAGCATTGGCGTTAATAGTAAATGTGTAAGTGTTGATAGACCAAGGGTCTTGAGCTACGATAGTGATTAAAGAACCACCATCTTTTAATGGCTCAGTTTTGTAGTTGTACTTGTTAACAAAAAAGTCGAGCTTATGCATAAGCGATGGCTGACCGTTAAAGTTGTTTGGTCCGTAAAGTGGTAGGTAAATTTTCAGATAGTTGTCTGATGCCCACACACCATAAAGGGTGTTAAGATCAATGTTTTGTAGGTAGGGAGATTGACCATAGTTGATCTCGCTAGCTATAAATTGAATGTTTTGGCTCATAATAGCAGTGTGTAGCTGCTGGTCAATAGCCTGATTTTCAGCCTGACGTTTTGCTTTACGCTCTTGCTTGGTCTCGTTTTGAGCCATAGTTTGAGAACTCATAACGAATGCTCCCAAAGTTAATACTAGTGTTAGAAATACTTTTCTCATAAATTGTTGGTTTTTATATTAAAAATCGTAATTATATAAGATTAATATATCAATCATTGTGCCAATAATTCACACAAGTACAACTTGATAAAGCTGTAACCTTTGCAGTAGTTATAACTTGTCGTATATTTCTAATTCTGCCATATCGCTAAACCTATCTACACTTACAGTAATGACATTTTCGCCCTTTTTGAGACGTATATTTTTCCACTCTACCACACCACCAATATTTGTAGCCTCGCCAACAATAACTCCATTTACGTTCAATTCGGCAGTAGGTTGATTGGTATATGCCCTAATTGTTTGGGTTAACGATGAGCGTCTAATACTGTTTTTATCTGTTATATGAACAAAATTATCATAACCGTTCCAGTTAGCTTTGTAGAAGTAAAATGCATCCTTCTTTGTGTGCCTATCATAGCTTACCAGCCCCATTGTGTTAAAACCTGCTGTTATACCATCTTCGTCATCTCCATTAGAGTAATCATACATAGAGTTGATAAAAGCCCCCCAAAAGTAAGGGTTTTTACTTAGTATTGTATAATATTTTTCATGAAATAATGCCTGCGAGGTTTGAGGGTACCCTTCTATTTTATTATGTTGCTTAACTATTTGTTCGGTACCATCTGATATAGTTCTAGTATCTCCCTTAGCTCCATATTCTGCTATTGCACTTTTTAAGCCTCCAAACTTTTGATTAATTTGCTTTATCCAGATTTCAAAATCGGTAACTTCGCCCCTATTCCATCCAAAATATGCTGGCCATGCAATAGCTTCAGTAACATGGTTGATAGCACCATCCTCAATACTTGACCCTATTGTTATACGCCCTGGAGATTTGCTTTTTGTAATATTGTTAAGCTCTCGGATATAATCGAGAGGGTCATCACCCGTAGATGATATTTCGTTAAATAACCCCCAAAAGCAGATTGAAGGGTGGTTGTAGAGCTGGTATATCATCTCGTATAACTGCTCTCGTCCATTCTCTTTTAAGTTGAAGCTGTCTGCAAAGCCCTTGCCTGAATACGACACATCAGCACTAAGTGGTAAGTCTACCCACGCCACCAAGCCCGCTTTATCATAATAACCATACGCATTATCTGAGTGAGGGGCTCCCATAGTGCGCACTGCTGTTACGCCCATCTCTACCATAAGATCTGTGTCTTCTTTAAAGTCACTGTTTGTATACGCACTACCTACCATAGACCTGTCTTGCTTGACGGTTACACCTTTAGCTGGGTATAATGTGCCGTTTAAAAGTAGCTTATTGTTATCGTTTATCTCTATATTTCTAATACCAAACGAGGTTGTTAACTGATCTGTGACTCTGTTTGACACCTTCGTCTTTATTACCGCACTATACAAATATGGGTTAATAACACCTCCCCATAAACGTGGCAAATCGATAATAATAGGTATTATTGCCTTACCCTCTCCTCTGCTGCTAAGGCGAACACTTCGTGTTTGTGTACCTACTAGCTTCTCATCTTGCCCAAATAGCTGGGCTTCAACCTCTATTACAGTGTTTGAATCGCCTCTGAGCATAACTGTTGTCTCGACTGTTGCATTGTTCGGATTGATATCTTTAGTGTCGATAAACACCCCTTTAGAGCCATAATGTGATAGTGATATATGGTTGTTATCTAGGACAATAAGCTCTACATCTGAATATATGCCACCAAAAATATTGGCATCGCTGCTGAAAGGTAAAACATCCATTCGTGGAGCATTTGATACACTCACTAATATAGAATTATACTCCGAAATTCTTATAAATGGAGTTATATCAACGTTAAATGCAGTGAATGCCCCTTTGTGCTGGGTGACATATTTTCCATTAATGTATATATCTGAAACCGAGGCAACACCATTAAATCTTAAAAATAACTTTTTATCTTCAAATGTGCTAGGTATCATTACCTCTTTAAGAAAATAGCAAGTTCCCTTATATAATGGGTCAATACCTTCATTTGATCCTGCCGCCCCCCATACATAGGGTAAAGTGACCTGCTTGCTGTTTTTATTCATTAATATGGTACGTGAAAAAGACCAATTATTGTTAAAGTTGTAGACCTCACGAGCCGATACCGATGTTGATGTTATCGCTGTTGTAACTATTGCAACTGCTACAAAGATAAAAAAATAGAGAGATATAAATATTCTGTTCATGGCTTATGTTATTAAGTAATGTCTATATTGACCCTACAAATTTAATAAATTAGTTTGTAAAAACAGATTAAATTCGCAAATAAATTACATTATGCCTATTTCGAAACTTTAAAATTAACCAATATAAGCATTTAAAGCCCTGAAATACCAGTTTAAGAAGTATACAATTTTAATAATATAAGGTGTAATTTATATGTAAATATCACTATAAAACACATAAATTAAAAAGTTAGTTGTATGATTAAAAAATTAATCGTATATTTGTAGCGGAATTAAAAAAACTAAAATTATGATTAGAAAATTATTCACTACAACATTAGCTATACTATCTATATCTACTATTAGTGGTCAAGAAACACGCAAAGAAAATGTTCAATTTGGTATTGTAACTCCACTAGGCACTAATGGAAAACTATCTCCAATAACGACAAATAAGATATCTATTAACCTACTAAGTGGTTACAGCTATGGTAATACGATATTTGAACTAGGAGGAATAAGTAATATTAACACTAATGAAACACGAGGTGTTCAGGTAGCAGGTTTGTTCAATTACAGTGGCAATGCAGATTATGCTGTACAGTTTGCGGGTATTACTAATATCTCAAAAAGTGTTGTTGCGGTGCAATTTGGAGGTATTTTAAATGTAACTCATAGGCTAAGAGGTGCTCAGTTTGGAGGTATATTAAATATTGCAGATGATGTCAAAGGTGTTCAATTTGGGGGTATTTTAAACATTGCAAAGAGTCTCGATGGAGCTCAGTTTGGCGGTATTATAAACATTGCAAAAGATGTAACAGGAGTCCAAGTAGGAGGAATATTGAATGTTGCTACTAATTTAAATGGTGTGCAGATAGGATTCATAAACTATGCAAAAAGAAGTAAGGGGGTATCAATAGGCTTTATTAATATTGTTGAGCAGGGAGGTAAGCAAGAGTTTGAAATATCTCACTCAGAGACTCTTGATGCTGCTATTAGCTTTAAACTTGGAACAGATAAGTTTTATACAATTTTTGCTGGTGGAGTAAAAGATGTTGATATTAGATCGAAAGCTGGTTATAATAGAGCAGAGTATGCAGTAGGAGTTGGTATTGGCACCTATATTGATTGGAAAAGAGGCTGGGGAAATGAGTTTGAACTAATCACTTATGATGTAACAGAAGATGGTGATTTTTTTAACAACAATGATAACCAATATATAACAAACTCCTTAAATCAATTTAAATTTACCGTATCAAAGCAGTTTGGTAGGCGATTTGCAATATTTGGAGGACCAGTTTTGAATGTTGCAGTTGCAAACTTTGTAGATCCTGTAACTGGCGAGATTGGTGGTTCATTTTCATCAGTATCTAAGTGGGAAAAGATTCACAAGTCGCACCTAATAAGTGGCTGGATTGGCTTTAGTGCAGGTATCAGATTCTAGAAATCAATATTAGTTTATCCAATTAAAGAGTAATGAAATTTATTTTATTATACCGTTGCAAAGTGGAGTATCGCTTTTTGCTATGATTTAGTTACACACAAAAGCATGATCCATTTATACTAACCCTAAGTTTTTGCTTTTTGTAAGTTTATAGGTAGTATGCTTCCGCTCTGAATTTACCTAGTTTGCAACGGTTTTATTTACAAGTATCTATAAATAGGGAGATTCGTAAAACATTAAATATACTTATGTTCAACTATTTAGGTGTGGTTTTTATTAATAAAT
>CAMQVM010000022.1 GCA_947038135.1 uncultured Rikenellaceae bacterium | reverse complement strand
ATAAACCTACACAAGAGGGTATATATCAACATTATAAATGTATTAGTGAGGCATCGCCTATACCTATTATAGTATATAATGTACCATCACGTACAGGGGTGACAATATCGGCAGAGACTACGCTTCGTTTAGCGCACGATTTCAAAAATATTGTTGCTACAAAAGAGGCATCAGGCGATTTAAATTTGATTGCTGCAATAATAAAAGATGCACCAGAGTCGTTCTTTATTATATCGGGCGATGATAATTTAACTCTACCAATTATAGCACTTGGGGGAGATGGAGTAATTTCAGTATCAGCAAATGTCTTTACTAAAGATTATTGTCAGATGGTAAATGCAGCAATGGAGGAGAATTTAGTGGTTTGCCGTAGTAAATACTACAAGCTATTTGATGCTAATAATGCTCTATTTGCTGAGGGTAATCCTGCGGGGGTGAAGAGTGCTTTGAGCATTAAAAAGATCACTACTTCATGCGTTAGGTTACCGTTAATTAAAGCGAGTGAAAATCTAAAAAACAGGTTAAATGACGAGATCGAAAAGTACAAGCTCTAATCTCATCTTAAAAATCTTATTTTCAATAGCTATATTTGTCTCAACGATAAATATAGCTTTTTGTCAATCTGAAGGTGAGTTCTACAAAGTTCCAAATTACGACACTTTGAATGTTAATATACACTCAAAGAGCTCAGCGAATTTCTATCCAGATATCTTTAAGCGATATGTTGAGGGCGATACAACCCTTACGCTTGATAACTACCATCATCTATATTATGGCTACTCTATGCAGATAAAGTATAGCCCTTTAAAGGTGAATCCTATGGAAGACTCGCTTATGTTGGTTATGCAGAAAAATGTAGATCGTGATTTAATATCCCCTGACCTATTTGAGGATGTAAAGCGTATAACATTTAAATCGTTAGATGTAAACCCTTTCGACTTGCAGGTGCTTAATATGTTGGCTTATATATATTATATATCAGGCGACTCTATTATGGCTAAATCTTATAGCGACAAGGTTACGAAGATAAAAAGTGTTATATTAGCTTCGGGAGATGGATTGTCGAAACATAATCCATTTCATGTAATTAGTCGTGCAGAAGAAGATGCAATGATTGGTGCGCTTGCCTTAAAGGTTACTAAGCGCTCTTATATAACTATTGATGTGGAATATTTACACCTTGAAGAGCGTTTTGAGGGTAAAAAAGGTGTCTATTTTGATATCTCTAGAATGTGGACAGTGGAGCTGCCTGAGAAGAAGCCTGCACGAAAGCGTTTTGAGATAAATCCTTTATACAATCCTAAATCTAATCAGTATATAGGACCACGATAGAGCTGCACAATGTTTTAATGTTCAACAATAATTTAAATATATATTATGATAGATATAATAATAATAGGTAGTGGACCTGGTGGATATGTTGCAGCTATACGTGCAGCGCAGCTTGGTCGTTCGGTTACAATCGTTGAGCGTGCAGAGCTTGGTGGTGTGTGTTTAAACTGGGGATGTATTCCTACAAAGGCGCTACTTAAAAGTGCTCATGTGCTTAGTGATATTCATCGCTCTAGTGAGTTTGGAATTGAAATTGGTGGCGATGTAACTGTTGATTTTACTAAGGTTATAGAGCGTAGCAGGGGAGTATCTGCTTCAATGAGCAAGGGTGTGCAGTTTCTGCTTCAAAAAAATAAGGTTGAGGTAGTTGCTGGAACTGCTAAAATTATAGCTCAGGGTAGGGTAGAGGTCACCTCTGCTGACGGTGCTACATCCATATTAGAGGCCAATAATATTATTCTTGCTACTGGTTCACGTGCTCGTGAGCTGCCAAACATACCTATCGATAACAGTAATGTTATAACATATCGAAAGGCACTTACTATGGATAAACTTCCTGCCTCAATGGTGGTAGTTGGTTCGGGTGCAATAGGTGTAGAGCTAGCTAGCTTCTACCATGAAATGGGTACTAAGGTTACTATTGTTGAGTATCTGCCTAATCTTATACCGCTAGAGGATGTTGAGGTTTCTAAATATTTAGAGCGTGGATTTAGAAAGGCTAAACTTCCATTTTTAACTAAAGCGTCTGTTACTAAGGTAGATGTTGCTGATGGTCTTTGCAAGGTGTATATTGACACTGCAAAGGGCGAGCAGGTGATTGAGGCTGAGAAGGTTTTATGTGCTGTTGGTGTAGTTGCCAATATCGAAAATATAGGTATTGAAGAGCTAGGTATAACTACCGAGCGTGGTAAAATCGTTGTTGATACATTCTATAAAACTAACATCGATGGAGTTTATGCTATTGGTGATATCATACCTACTGCGGCACTAGCTCATGTGGCTTCTGCTGAGGCAATTTGCTGTGTTGAGCATATCTGCGGAGTTAATCCAGCTGCTGTCGATTACTCGATTGTTCCATCATGTATATATACGCAGCCTGAGGTTGCATCTGTTGGTTTGAAAGAGCAAGAGGCTATCGAGGCTGGTTTTGATGTTCGTGTAGGTAAATTTCCTTATACTGCATCGGGCAAGGCTACTGCTATGGGTAACAAAGATGGATTTATTAAGCTGGTGTTTGATAGGGCTAATGATGAGCTTCTTGGTGCGCATTTTATTGGTACTAATGTTACTGAGATGATTATGGAGGCTGGTATCTCTATGAAGCTTGGTGCCACTGCTAAAGATATAATTAATACTATACATCCGCATCCTACACTTAGCGAGGCTGTTATGGAAGCTGCTGCTCAGGCTCATGGTGAGGTGATACATCTGTAATTTGGTTGTTTTAAAGCTTTGTTTAACATATCTATTTCAAAAGCTCTGTGTTTAGTATGGTTTGTGCTCGTAGTAGTGCAAAACCATACTAAACACAGGGTTTTTAGTAATTAAGTACAACAATAGCAGTTGTATACTAAAAGTTTATTGTTATCTTTGCACTGTTAGTAAGTATATAATACTTTTATGTTAAATCTTTGAAATTAGAAATGTATGAAAATTATTAAAATTAGCAGTTGTATTATTTTAGCTCTTAGCGTATTGTCGGGGTGTAAAAAGGAGGAGTCTGCACCTATACCACCTGAATTGGTGAGTATATACCCTAATTATGTCGATGTAGGTAAAACGATACCTCTTGATACAATTAAAATTGTCAAAGGTGCAGGAGATTACAAAATCATTTACCCTAAGATGATATCTACAAATTTATCTTTTGATCGCCCTAATATTAATTACTCAGAAGATCTTTTAAAGATTAAAATTGTAGATGATAATATTATTGTTGAATTTACGGGGGGTGATGAGTGGTTGACAGGTTATTTTATCATCACTGACAAGCTTGGAGGTAAGAGGTTGTTTAAAGTCTTTCCTGATGATCCAATTGCAGGAGGTCTTGATGGTCCAACCTATGAAGAAGAGCAAGAGCTGGTGCCTAATATGCCTAATTACTGGAGTGAGTAACGATTTTTATTCTTGATGTAATCCAAGAAAACATAGAACAAAAAATGATCATACTGAAATATTATATTTCAGTATGATCATTTCTGTTAAAGCATTTCTGTAAGTGTTTATTCTCAATAGAATAGAGTTGTATACTGCTTAGTATGCAGGTTCTATAATTATTGTATTAGAGGTATTAACGGTTGCTATTTTCTCTTCGTGCGTGCTTTTGTGTGATATTGTGCTTGTGTCTGAGATTGTGATATTGCTAATGCCTTTGCTCTAGCCTTAGCCTTTGCTTTTTTGCTTTTTTTTACAATAGGAGGCATTTTTTTGACTTTTTTATTATCTTTTAACCTAGCAGGTACAAAATAAAGAAAAATGTTTGTCGAAGTAATGCGAAATATATCAAAAGCTTCTTTAAAAGGGTATGAAAGCAAATCAGTCACATCGTCTAAAACATCTGAAGCATAACTCACCAAAACATCATTCCATGTCTGTTTTATAAATGGCACCACTAGCGATAGACAGATAACTTTAATTGTATACCAAATAAATCTAAAAAGAAACCATACAAATTTGACTATAAACCATAAAATATCAAGTATTAACATATTTATTTTTTTTTAATTGTAAGTAATAGTAATGAAATTATTTTTGTGTGTTTTAATATTTATTCATGCCCTATGGGTATAAAATATCTATTTATTTCGATGCAGCAGCAAAATTTCATTAGTGAATCATTCGATTGCAAAAATACTAAAATTATTTGAATCTATCAAGAGGTAACAAGAAATAAAGTCATATAAAAATAAATAAAATATGGTGCTATATGAAATTAATCACAAGTTTTTATAACAAAACACTCCAGGATCTAACTTTTCACCTTCTGCCGACGTAACTTTAGCATGAAAATACCATTTTTAAAGAAAAAAAACTGATAATCGGTCGAATTAATTTAATATTACAACAAAAATGATTAGATTTGTAGCCGATAAACAGCGATAACACAAATAATAATTATAAATAACATTCATTCATGCAAAAAAAATCACTATTGTTACTTTTAACGCTATTTTTAGCAGAAAGTATAACAGCACAAACAGTGCTAAAAGGTTTTCACTACGGCAAAGAAAATGCCCCTACGGGAAAAGAGTGGGAGTCACCAGCAAATTTAGCTCTTAATAAAGAGCAGCCAAAAGCATACTTCTTCTCTTTTGAAGATGTAGAGAGTGCACGAGAGGTGCTGCCAGATATCAGTAAATATTGGCAGTCGCTAGATGGTAACTGGGCTTTCAACTGGGCTCCAAATCCAGAGTCACGTCCTAAAAATTTCTACGAAGCAGGGTTTGATACTGCTGGGTGGGATCAGGTGTCAGTGCCAATAAACTGGAACATTTCAGGTTTGCAAAAAGATGGTAGCCAAAAATATGGTACACCTATATATGTAAACCAGCCAGTAATTTTCAAACACACCGTAGCAGTAGATGACTGGAAAGGTGGTGTTATGAGAGAGCCAGCGAAAACATGGACTACCTATAAGCACCGTAATGAGGTGGGGTCATTTCGCCGTACATTCGATGTGCCTAAAGATTGGAAAGAGCGTGAGACATACATCAGCTTTGATGGTGTAGACTCATTCTTCTATATATGGATCAATGGCGAGTATGTGGGCTTCTCAAAGAACTCACGCAACGTTGCAACATTTGATATCACTCCATACCTTACTTCGGGTGAAAACATGGTTGCTGTCGAGGTATATCGTAACTCAGACGCTTCATACCTTGAGGCGCAAGATATGTTTCGTCTACCAGGAATATTCCGTACAGTAGCAATTTACTCTACACCAAAGGTGCAGATCCGTGACCTTGCAGCTATTCCTAACCTTGATGCTACATATACAAATGGTGAGCTTAAAATAAGCGCAGATATTCGTAACCTTGGAGAAAAAGCAGTTAAAGGTTACAAAATCAAATATACACTTTATGCTAACAAACTATATTCAGACGAAAATAGTAAGGTAGAGGGGGTAGAGGCAGTAGCAGCTGTTGCTGAGCTTAACCCACTAGCTACTGTTGTGGCTGAGGCAACTCTTAAAATTGATGCTCCAAACCAATGGTCGGCAGAGCTTCCTTATCGTTATACTCTTATAGCTGAGCTACAAACAAAAAAGGGTAAGACAATCGAAACAGTATCTACCTTTGTTGGTTTTAGAGAGGTTGAAATTAAGGATACCGTGGCTGAAGATGACGAGTTTGGTCTTGCAGGAAGATACTTTTATGTTAATGGTAAGCCAGTTAAGCTTAAAGGTGTAAATCGCCATGAGTCAGACCCATCAACAGGTCACGTTATTTCGAGAGAGAGAATGCTTGAAGAGGTGATGATTATGAAGCGTGGAAACATCAACCATGTGCGTAACTCACACTATCCTGATGCTCCATACTGGTACTACCTATCAGATAAATATGGTCTTTACCTTGAAGATGAAGCAAATATTGAGTCGCATCAATACTACTATGGTGAAGCGTCTTTATCGCACCCTAAAGAGTGGGAAAATGCACACGTAGCACGTGTTATGGAGATGACACACGCAACAATTAATGCACCATCGATAGTTATATGGTCGCTAGGAAATGAGGCTGGACCAGGTCAAAACTTCGTTACAGCTTATGATGAGCTTAAAAAGGTAGACACCTCACGTCCTGTACAATATGAGCGCAACAACAGTATTGTAGATATGGGCTCAAACCAATATCCATCAATCGAATGGACTCGTGGAGCAGTAAAGGGTACTTATAATATCAAATACCCATTCCATATATCTGAGTATGCACACTCTATGGGTAATGCTTGTGGAAACCTTGAAGATTACTGGAAAGCAATTGAGTCAACAAACTTCTTTTGTGGTGGTGCAATATGGGATTGGTTAGACCAAGCAATGTACAACTATGATAGTGTTACGGGCGAAAAACACCTTGCTTATGGTGGTAACTTCGGCGATATTCCTAATGATGGTCAGTTTGTAATGAACGGTATCGTATTTGCTGATATGGAGCCTAAACCTCAATATTATGAGGTAAAGAAAGTTTATCAACACATTGATGTTGAGGCTGTAAATGTTGTGAATGGTGAATATAAGATATTTAATAAGTACTACTTCAAGTCGCTTTTAGATTATAAAGTTAAGTGGTCGGTTTTTGCTGATGGTAAGATGATAAAGAGTGGTGATATTAAAATAGGTGAGGTAGCTCCACGAAGCAGAAAGAATATATATATTCCTTATGACTTCAACACTTTTGCTGCTGGGTCAGAGTATTATGTAAATATTGAGTTTCAGCTAAGCAACCCTCAGCCATGGGCAGAGGCAGGATATATTCAAGCTGAAGAGCAGTTTTTCCTTAAAGCTGCAACTGCACGTCCATCTATTGAAAGCATAGCAAAAGGTGCTCCTTTAGCTCTTAGCGGTGATAGCACTAAAAAGGTTATTACAGGCGATAATTTTAATGTTGTATTTGACATGAACAAGGGTACTATATTTAGCCTTGACTACAATGGTCTTACTGTAATTGAAGCAGGCAACGGACCAAAGCTAAATGCTATGCGTGCCTATACTAACAATGATAACTGGTTCTTTAAACAGTGGTTTGAGCTAGGTTTGCACAACCTTGTAGATAAGGTTACTTCAAGTGATGTGTTTACTGATAAAAACAATAATATTGTTATCTCAATGACAGTAGAGTCGCAAGCTCCAAATGCTGCAAAGCTAGTAATTCATGGACACTCAGGAAGCTCAGGTATTCATACTATCGAGGAGCTTACCGAGAGGCCTTTTGATGCAGATGACTTTAAGTTTACCACCAATCAGGTATGGACAATTTACAAAGATGGCTCAATTGAATTACAAGCAAACATCACCTCAAACAAATCTACGCTAGTACTTCCTCGTTTAGGTTATGTAGTGAAGATGCCATCTCAGTTTTATGACTTTAGCTACTATGGACGTGGTCCTATTGGTAACTATGCCGACCGTAAGTCAGGGCAGTTTATGGAGATATTTAATAGCACCGTATCTGAGCAGTTTGTAAACTTTCCTAAGCCTCAAGATATCGCAAACCATGAAGATGTACGCTGGGCAGCCCTTACTAACAATGTTGGTAGAGGTGCTATATTCGTAGCTACCGAAGACCTTTCTGTTTCGGCTTTACACTACTCTGCAATGGATATGCTTTTAGCAACACATCCTCATAAGCTACCTAAGGCAGATGATGTATATCTTACACTTGATACTGGTGTTACAGGTTTAGGTGGAAACAGTTGTGGTCAAGGTGGACCTCTAGCTGAAGATCGTATATTTGCAGGTAACAACGATATGGGCTTTATTATTCGTCCTACAACATCTAAGGTAAACCTTAGGTCTACTGCTAATGTATCTGCATCTGGAATGCTTCCTGTATCTATCACTCGCAATCGTGCTGGCGTGGTAACAATAGCATCATCAGACACCAATGCAGCTTTGACTTATACTCTTAATGGTGGTGAGCCTATTGTTTACACAGAGCCAATATCGCTTCGTGATGGCGGTGCTGTTGTAGCATGGAATGCTAATGCTCCACAAATTAAAAGCTCTGCTGAATATAACAAAATCACCTCTATATTAACAGAGGTAATTTATGCTAGTAGTGAAGAGACTGGTGGTGGAGATGCTACTAACCTTACAGATGGTGACCCTAGCACTATATGGCACACTATGTATTCTGTAACTGTTGCTAAGCATCCTCATTGGATCGATTTAGATGCAGGAGAGGCAAAAAGCTTTAAGGGCCTAAAGTTCCTTCCTCGTCAAGATGGCAGCAATGGGCGTATCAAGGAGTATACAATTCAGGTTAGCCTTGATGGCAAAACTTGGGGTGATGCTATACATAATGGTACTTTTGACTCTAGCGATAAAGAGAAGTCTGTTATTTTTGCTGCTCCAGTACAAGGGCGTTACTTACGTTTTACAGCTCTTAGCTCTCACCGTAATCAAGATTATGCTACTGGTGCTGAGATAGAGGTTATTGCAGAGTAGTTTTGGGTTATAAAATATATTTAGGCTTATGAATAGCTTATTTAATCTTTTTATTAAAGCGTTTCGGATTTTCCGAGACGCTTTTTTATTGTTTTTGAGTTTGGTTATTTGCTTTTTGCAACTGTATCGCTATGTGTAGTAATGGAGATGTTTACGAATATACTTGTAGGCATCCCATATAAGTCGTCTTTTTATGCAATATTAAAATATCGACCTTTGTCTCCAAAAAGATATGTTTAGTTTAAATGAGAGTAACCGCTTTGTGTTAAGTTTAACGAGTGTAAATATGCGTAATGGGATAAATGGTCTTTGTGGTCTAATCCTATATACCGGGTTAGTTCCAACTAATGGAGATGTTTACATTTTTATTAATCGTAATCGCACCATTCTAAAACTTCTTCATAGGGATGCTTACGTTATATTAGTATTAGTTATAAAATTCTATATTTTGTGGCAGTCATAAGGGGGCAAATAGAATGGTATCGATATACTCGCTTGCTATATCATGCATATTAAATATCATTAACACATTTAACTGCTTTTGTGATATAACTAATCGTTCAGTCGCATTATAACTCAATGAAACTTATGAATAACTAACGGAGTTACTACCTGATGAATGGGATTAAATAAAATAAATAATAGTAAAAGCCATATTTGAAATACTCAAATATGGCTTCTTTTAGTATATGTACTGATGATGATGCTTACTTGTCTTTAGTTGTTTTTTGTTTTATTTCGCTCTGGCACTCAGTCTCACACTCACCTTCTCCACAAGTGCCACCACAAAATTGCGAAGGGTCGATATTACGTCCGAAAATAGCATTTTCTTCTTCTATAATTTGGCGTGAGGTACAGCCTATTCCACGAGCTTTCATGTGAGGGTTATCGCCAATTTCGCCCTCAATATGGTGCCCTTTACGGATATAAGTGATAGCCAAAGAGAACATAAAAAAGGCTACTGCTATAGCTGCAATTGTAATTGTTAATAATAATGTTGTGTTCATATAATAATTTTTATATCTTTGTTGTGTCTATCTATAGTGTAAACGCAACTTTGTTAATATTATTGTAGATATATATCAGGTACAAAAGTAGTAAAAGATTGTATATAATCATCAATATTGATAAAATAATTACCAATATTGATAAAATAATCACCGAAAGGTGAAAGTGAAACTATTAAGATATGAAAATTATTATTGCCGGTGCAGGTGAAGTTGGAGGTCATTTAGCTAAGATGTTAAGTGCAGAATATCACGATATTACAGTGATAGATGAAGATGTTAAGAAGCTAGATACCATAGTTGCTGTGGCAGATGTATCTACAACAGTAGGTGATCTGACAACATTTAGCGCACTGCATGAAGCAGATGCAAAAAATGCTAATTTATTCATTGCCGTGTCTCCCGACGAGAGTAGCAATATAATAGCAGCGACATTAGCAAAAAAATTAGGAGCTAAAAAAACAATTGCACGAATCGATAA
Organism: uncultured Rikenellaceae bacterium; assembly: GCA_947038135.1. Lineage (GTDB taxonomy): Bacteria > Bacteroidota > Bacteroidia > Bacteroidales > Rikenellaceae > CAMQVM01. The sequence goes on along the minus strand of CAMQVM010000022.1, from coordinate 2,745 downwards.
TGATGAGTACCTCGAGCCTGAAAATAAAGAGTTGTTTACAAGCATGGGTTTAGACTTTCTTTTCTATCCTGAAAAGGTGGCGGCAAATGAGGTTATAGCTCTACTTGACAATAACCGCACAACCGAGTATGTAAACTTTGCAGGTGGCAAGCTTTCATTGGTAGTGATGAAGCTTGATACATCTTCACCGATTGTCGATAAAACACTTCTTGAGGTGTCGCTTGGCAGAGAAGAGTTGATATATAAAACCGTTGCAATATCGAGAAGCGACTCGACTATAATACCTAAATCTAATGAGTATTTCCGTGAGGGCGATACCATATATCTTATAACAGATACTCGAAACATAAATGACGTTGCAGCAATGTCGGGTCGTATAGGTGTAGATGTTAAAAATATTATGATATTGGGTGGTGGAAAAATTGGACAACGTATATCAATGGCTCTACAAGATAAAGTAAATGTAAAGCTTATAGAGTACAAACCCGAGAAGGCAAAAAGGCTTGCTGAAACACTCGACAACACATTAGTAATTAACGAAGATGGTAGAAAGAGTGAAATTATGATCGAAGAGCAGTTAGGCAGCATGGATGCCTTTGTGGCAGTAACAGGTCGTAGTGAAACAAATATACTTGCTGCTATGCTAGCAAAAAAGATGGGTGTGAAAAAGGTAATTGCCGAGATCGAAAACATCCATTATATACATCTTGCAGAGAATATCGGCGTAGATACTATAATAAATAAAAAGCTGATTACTGCAAGTAACATATTCAGATTCACCATGAATACTGATGTTCAGGCTATCAAGTGTTTGAATGGTTGCGATGCTGAGGTTATAGAGTTTATAGCTAAGCCAGATAGCAAGGCTACTAAGCAGATGATACGTGATCTTAAGTTTCCTAAAGACTCTACTGTTGGTGGTGTAGTGAGAGGCGAGCGTGTGTTTGTGGCAAATGGTGATTTTGAAATTAAGGCATACGATAGAGTCGTGGTTTTTGCACTACCAAGTGCTATCTTAAAATTAGGTAAATATTTCGATTAATAAATTTGATAAATGGCAGTATTTGAAGTTAGAGGAGGTAAATCTCTTAATGGAACGCTAGAGGTGCAAGGGGCGAAAAATGAGGCATTGCAAATTGTCTGCGCTGTGTTGCTTACTAGCGAAAAGGTAGTAGTAGAAAATGTACCACAAATTATAGATGTAATAAAGCTTATTGAGCTGCTCGAAAAGATGGGTGTAGTGGTTGAGAAGCTATCAAAAGATAGTTACTCATTTGAGGCTAAAAATATAAATTTCGAATATCTTGAAAGTGCTGAGTATTGCGATGATAGCTCAAAGCTTCGTGGCTCGGTGATGGTTATAGGTCCACTTCTTGCACGCTTTGGTAGGGGTTATATCCCTAAGCCAGGTGGTGATAAGATAGGTAGACGTAGGCTTGACACCCACTTTTTAGGGTTTCAGAAGCTTGGTGCAAAGTTTGATTATGATGCAAGCACTAACTACTATAGCGTAGAGTGTAAAAGGCTTAAAGGTGCATATATGCTCCTTGAAGAGGCTTCTGTTACAGGTACAGCTAATATTGTTATGGCAGCAGTTTTGGCAGAGGGTGAAACCACAATATACAATGCAGCCTGCGAGCCATATTTACAGCAACTATGCAAAATGCTTGTAAGAATGGGGGCTAAGATTTCGGGCATAGGCTCAAACCTATTAACTATTGAGGGGGTTGATGCGCTTAGAGGCACTCACCATAAGATGCTACCTGATATGATTGAGGCAGGAAGTTTTATAGGTCTTGCTGCTATGACTCGTTCAGAGGTGACACTTAAAGATGTGTCATGTAGCGATCTTGGTGTTATACCTCAGCAGTTTGCTCGTATGGGTATCACCTTTGAGCAGCGAGGTGGAGATATTTATATTCCATGCCATGACAACTACCAGATAGATAACTTTATTGATGGCTCTATTATGACTATCTCTGATGCACCTTGGCCAGGGTTAACCCCCGATTTGCTATCTATATTTTTGGTTGTTGCAACGCAGGCTAAAGGTACAGTTTTGATACATCAAAAGATGTTTGAAAGTAGGTTGTTTTTTGTTGATAAACTTATTGATATGGGTGCGCAAATTATACTTTGTGATCCACACAGAGCCACTGTAATAGGTCATAATCAACAGGTAGGGCTTCGTCCTTCGGTTATGTCCTCGCCTGATATTCGTGCAGGTGTGGCACTGCTTATAGCTGCTCTCTCAGCAGATGGTAAGAGTGTGATTCAGAATATTGAGCAGATTGATAGAGGGTATCAAAATATTGATTCACGATTAAATGCTATTGGAGCAGATATTCGAAGATTGTAGCTCGGTGTTATTTGACAGAGTGTGATGATGCTATATGTTCAGCACAATTTTCAGCTTATAAAAGGCGATTCGTAAAACAATGTTTTGTGAATCGCCTTTTATGTGTGCAAAAGTGTTTTGATGAATGGATTTCATCAAACGAATAGTACAAAGTAAATCTAATTTAAGGTTGTCACCTCTTTTGCCATACCCCAAAGCTCGCTTCTGAAAATTGAGGTAAACTGTTTGTTTGTGCGTGAAGGGTGGACTCTATTAGTTAATAATATAACATATACATTTTCTACTGGATCTATCCAGAAATATGTTCCAGTATATCCAGTATGCCCGTAGCTATCACTGCTATATGGTGTTTTTGCGCTATTTTGTTTGTCGAATCCAAGACCACG
>CAMQVM010000021.1 GCA_947038135.1 uncultured Rikenellaceae bacterium | reverse complement strand
TCCCTTCGGGAGCTGGCTGATTCACAAAACCAAGGTTTTGCGAATCAGCCTATATTATGAAAAATATTCTGTTTTTGAGTGTCATACATCAAAAAAGGCGATTCACAAAACTATGTTTTGTGAATCGCCTTTTTTGTTTATAATCCTTGTTAGGCTAAGATTTTCTCATGCTTTTTTTAATACCTAAATAGCGCTCAAACTTATCATCATAAATATCATTGATAGTTACCAGAATACCAGTTTCATCAACTGCTCCAAAGTCTTCATTGCAAACAGTGTCAAACACCTTTAGTGTAGGCGATAAATTGATGTAAGCATTAATAAGTGGTGGTATAACCTCACCATGTTCACGTATCCTCTTAGATAGCAGCTTATAGTTGTCAACGTAGTTTTTATTGCAATATATCGCATTCATCGCATCTGTGTCATAAATTATCTCCTTCGGGCACAAAGGTCGTAGAAGCGATAAATCATCAGCAAAATAGCGCTTAATGAAGTATATAAGCTCGTTGCGGGCATTCTTGTTATACTTTACATACATTGTAACCTTCCCAAAATAGTATTTGGTATGTGGGTGCTTTAGTGCAATTGCTCCAAGCCCCTCCCAAAGGTTGTCGAGTGCAAATGCTCCTTTAGGGCTTCCACGTCGCCCTTGGTATTTTGGCTGTACAAATGAGCGACCTAGTTCAATCATATATGGTAGGTAATCTTTTCTAAATGCATCTGAAAACTCAAAGTAGTGCTCAGTTGATAAGTGTTTTGTGTCGCAGGCGTTAGATACAATAAAGCGGTATCCTCCTATTATTTCATTCTCATCGGGGTTCCATACAATAAGTTGTTTGTAGCCATCTTCTTCTATGTCTGATTCGTCTATGTCTATCTCTGAGCCTGTTCCGCCTCCTGCTTCACGAAAAGTAACCTCACGAAGTCGACCTATCTCTCTCATTATGTTTGGTTGCTCTTTGTTATTTACAACATATAAATCATTAGATCCGTATTTCGTCTTACGAAGCACCTCACATCCTGACAGCTCCTCCATTAAAATAGAAGTGCTGATAGCGTCAATTGTGTTTGGAAATTTAGTGTCATTCATATTTTTACCTCTTCTTATATTGTGCATAGGTGGTTATTTTAAGTTGTAGCACTTCTCTTTAATCTCTGTTACGCTTTTAGCTATGTTTTTTGTCTCTGCAAGCTTAGTGTAAGGTATTGGTTCGCCAAATACTATTCGGATGCTTTTTCCTCGCTTTTTAAATAATTCGCTAGGAAGCAGTAACATTTCAAGGTTAGCTTTTATGCCTAATCGCTTGCGCCATGCTGCAAAGTTATAGAAAAAAGATGAATTTACGCTATCAATCCATACAGGAATAATATCTCTTTCAGTTTCAATGGCTTTTTTAACAAAGCTATTTTTCCATTTTGTATCTACTATCTTACCTTTTATCTTGCGTGAACATAGTCCTGCAGGGAAGTATAAAATAGGTGTGCTGCTCATGAAAACCTTATTCAAGGCAGCTATATTTTCAGGTGTTTGTTTGCCATGTTTGTTAACAGGAACACATATTCCAGCAAGTGGTTCAAGCTTCATTAGTATATCATTAACAACGATCTTTGCCGAGCCTAGCTGGCTATCCATGGCCTCAGCAAGTACAAATGCATCAACGCCACCTAAGGGGTGGTTAGATGCAAATACATATTTCTTGCCATTTTTTATGTTCTCTTTGCCATCTACTATGCGGGTAACATTAAGATAGTCGAGCGATGATGAAATAAAAGGTACATTTTTGCAGTGTCCGTTAGCTTCAAGCAGGTCATTAACCTCTTTTTGGCAAACTATTCTCTCTAATAGTGAAAAAAGAAAATTTGGTATTTTTTTATAAAGTGCTACGTTTTTATCCCTAACAATCTCTCTTACGTTTACTTTCATTCTATTTATTTTCAATTAAAAGCCCTTAAAAGTAAAAAGAGCACTTATAAGATGCAAAAGTAATAATAATATTTATTAACTTTGCACCAAAGATAAAATAATTGCTAATGTTACAGTATCACATACCTGCTCTCTTAACTGAGACAATAGAAGAACTCGATATAAAACCGAACGGAACATACGTTGATTTAACGTTTGGAGGCGGTGGACACTCCAAAGCTATACTAGCATCGCTTGGTGAAAATGGTAGGCTATTTTCATTCGATCAAGATGGCGATGCAAAACAAAATATACTAAATGATTCCAAATTCAACTTTGTTCATAGTAATTTTAGGTTTTTACGTGGACAGTTGCGTCATAGGGGTGTAGAAAGTGTTGATGGAATATTAGCCGACCTTGGTGTTTCGTTTCACCATTTTGATGAGGCGCAAAGAGGTTTTTCATTTAGGTTTGATGCGCCACTTGATATGCGTATGAATCAAGAGGGGGCTTTTTCGGCATATAATGTCATAAATGAGTATACACATCTACAACTATTAACAATATTTCGTGACTACGGAGAGTTAAAGATGCCTCATAAAGTGGCATCGGCAGTAGTTCGTGCACGTGAAATTAGCCCTATCACAACAACTTTCGAGCTTGTAGAAGCTGTGAAGTGTGTTACACCTCCTCGAGAAGAGTCTAAATTTAACGCTAAGCTGTTTCAAGCAATACGCATAGAGGTAAACCGAGAGATGGAGGCACTAAAGATGATGCTTGAGCAGGGGCTTAAAATGCTTAACAGTGGTGGGGTATTTGCTATTATAACATATCACTCGTTAGAAGACAGAGCGGTGAAAAACTTTTTTCGCTCAGGAAACATACATGGAAAGATTGAGAGTGATATATATGGCAGGAGCAGTTCACCGCTTGCAAAGGCTTCAAAGCCAATTGTTGCATCAAATAGTGAAGTAGAAGAGAACTCTCGTTCACGTAGTGCTAAGTTAAGAACAGTAGTTAAATTATAATATTGGGTAATGAAACAGTTTGTATCGGGAAAGTGGATTGAGCAAAAATGGGTGCGTAAGCGTATCCCTGCTGTTATATATATATTTATTTTGACAATTATATATATATTTAATATCTTTGCAGTGCAGAAGCTTCATAATGATATAAATAGGGCAAAACGGAAGATATTGAATCTTTCGGTTACAGCAGAAACAACACGTACACAGCTAATATCAATAACAAAAGAGTCGGCGATAGTAAAGCAAGTTAAGCAGAAAAAGATGGGGCTTTTAGAGACTGAAAACCCACCTGAAGTGCTATTTCCAAATAGTAGTGCCAATAAGTAACACAACAAGCAACACCAACAAGTAGCGCATAAATGGCAGCTGCAATAAAACAAGAGAGTAATTTAGATGGATGAGTTAAAGCCAAGACCACAACATACGCAAGCAAAAGTTAGTGTGCGCACCCGAGCACTGGTGCTGTACTTTATTTTCTTGTGTGCTGCTCTTACCTTTATAGGGATGATCATATATCTGCAATACTCAAAAGAGGGGACACGGCTGCGTGCAATGGCAACAAATACACGTAACCTAGAGTATAGAACAATAAAAGCACAGCGTGGTGCAATAAAAAGCTATGATGAAAAGGTGCTTTCTACAACATTGCCACATTTTCATCTATATATGGATTTTAAATCTACGGGCTTTGATACCGACAGCCTTGATAACAGGTTAAAGGCACTATCTAAAAAGCTAGCCTCTTTCTACAAAGATAAATCAGCCTCTGAATACCAAAGCAACCTTTTTAAATGGAAAAAGAACGGCGATCGTTATAGAAGAGTATCACCTCGACGTGTCGACTACCTAGAGCTTGAAAAGCTGTTGAAGTTTCCGCTGCTTAAAGAGGGTAGGTTTAAGGGTGGATGGGTTTTAGATACTCTACAATACCGAACACACCCCTATGGAGAGCTAGCATCACGCTCTATTGGTCGCATGAGTGTCGATGGACCAACAACGGGTATAGAGTTGTCGCAAGACTCTATTTTGAAGGGTAAAGATGGCTTGATGCTCTACCAAAAGGTGTCAGGTACATTCTGGATGCCAGTTGTGGGCGATAGAAACAAACCGCCAGTTAATGGAATAGATGTAATTACTACAATAAATATCGAGGTGCAAGATGTTGCTGAAGATGTGCTTCGAGAGCAGCTTACAAAACATAAAGCAGAGTGGGGTACAGCAATACTTATGGATGTTAAAACTGGAGAGGTGCGAGCTCTTGCAAATTTAGGGCGAAAAAATAATGGCACCTATTCAGATATCTACAACTATGGTATCGCAAAAAACATGGAGCCTGGGTCTACCTACAAATTGGTAAACTTACTCGCTTTTCTTGAAAATCGTAAGCTCTCAATAAATAAAATGGTAGATTGTGGCGATGGGGTAGAGTATATATCTCAAGCCAAGGTTGTAGATACACGCCCACATGGAGTTGTAAATATGCGGAGGATGTTTGAGGTCTCTTCAAATATCGGGTTTGCAAAGGTTATGTATGATCAATATGGCAGGAAACCACAACAATATGTCGATTTTGTGAAAAGTCGAGGGTTCAATAAACCATTTGATTTTGAAATACCTGGTGCAGCAGCGCCTGTAATATATGAGCCTGGAGATAAGTTTTGGAGTGGTGTTACACTTCCTATGATGTCGTATGGTTATGGGCTTATGATGACTCCGCTACACACTTTAGCTATATATAACGCTGTTGCTAACAATGGGGTTTATGTAGAGCCACGCATGATACATGGCTACTCGTCAAACTCTAACATCTTCAAGCTTGAAAAGACCGATACTATACACCCAATGATCGCCTCACAAAAAGTTATTCGAGAGTTGCAGTATACCCTCGAGCAGGTTGTTAATGATGGAACAGCAAAAATGCTTTTAAACAAAAACTATAAGGTGGCAGGCAAGAGTGGAACTGCTCAAGTGTCAAAAGGAAATTTAGGCTATCATTACGATGGTGGTCGTAGCTACTTAGCCACAATGGTGGGCTATTTTCCTGCTGATAACCCACAATATAGCTGCATTGTAGCCATGGAGGTGTTTCATAAAGATGGCACTAGAGACCAATACTATGGTGGTCAGCTTTCAGGTCCTGTATTTAGGGCTATTGCCGACAAGGTTTATGCACAAGCTGTATCATGGGGTAATGATATCGAGCGACCAACAGCAGCAAACCTAAAGCTTAAACCTAAAGTTGTTAACCCTAAAGATAAGCAGTTGGTAATTAAAGGTGGCGACTCTAAAAAGATACATATAGTGGCTAAAGAGCTTAATTTACCTCCTCACCTTACAAGGGTGCGTGGTGGTTATATCACTGTCGACTCTCAGCTACGATCAAAAGCAGCAATCAAAGATATTGAGAAGCTGGTGGAGATGGACACAATTACTTTGCCTGATTTTGTAGGGCTGGGGCTTCGTGATGCTGTTTATGTAACAAATAAAATAGGGTTGAAAGTTATTGTGAAAGGGAGTGGTAAAATAGTATCGCAAAAGCCAAAAGCTGGCGAGACGATGGCAAAGACTAAAACCTTAACTTTAATGTTAGAACCTTAACAAGCAAATATAATCATTAATATAGTTGTTTTTAAAGCAGTTATAAAATTACATATATATTTCAAACATGAAAATTACAGTTGTTTTTCCTACAATAGACGAAGCAAAATATTTTACACGAAAAGACGTTGAGGTGACCTTCTGTGGCGTTGGTCTTATAGCGGCTACATTTGGCACTTATAAGGCTGTTATCGACACCACCCCCGATATAATAATCATGGGTGGTATTGCAGGAGTTTATAAAGGTGTAGATCTTAAAATTGGTGATACTGTTCTTGTAACACAAGAGAACCAAGCAGATCTAGGGCTCTTCTATCCTGACGGTTTTAGGCATATTAGCAGCGATTGTTTTGATATGAATTTTGAGGTTTTATCACCTATCGAGTGTCCGCATATTGAGCCATATATGCCACTAAAGCGTGGAACAGCAAACTCTATGAATTGTGCAATCGCTTCGTTTGTAGCCACCGATGGTATTGATGTAGAGAGTATGGAGGGTGCAGGCTTTTTTTATACCTGTACAAAGCTAGGAGTCAAATTTTTAGAGGTGCGTACTATATCTAATTTAGTCGACACTAATCATGATGCTTGGGACTATGATACCTCAATATCTAACCTTAGTAAGAGCCTTAACCTATTGATTGATAAACTTATAGAAAATGAGTAAAAAGCTCACTTTAGCTATATCGCCATGCCCAAACGACACCTTTATGTTCGATGCGCTGATAGCAAAAAAGATTGATTTAAAGGGGTATAGTTTCGATGTAAGGTTTGACGATATTGATATTTTAAATAAAAATATATCTGTTTTAGATGGTAGTAGTGCAGATATCTCTAAGATTAGCTGTGCTGTATACCCTAAGGTGATGTCAAGCTACAATATTTTGCGTAGTGGTGCTGCTTTAGGTTGTGGAAATGCTCCTTTGGTAGTTAGTCGTCATAAAATATACCCTGATGAACTTTCGTCATGTTGTGTGGCGATACCAGGGTTTGATACAACGGGTTTTTTGCTTCTTAAATATGCCTTTGGAGAGATTAAAGAGTGTAAGTCATATCTGTTTTCAGATATAGCTGAGGTGGTGCTTAGTGGTGAGGCTGATGCAGGGGTGCTGATACATGAAGAGAGGTTTTCATATAAAGAGAAAGGGTTAAGCCTAGTGGCAGACCTCTCAACAAAATGGGCAGACGAGCTAAAGCTACCTATTCCCTTAGGTGTTATAGTTGTTGATAACAGCCTTGATAGGCAGGTGCAAAGTGATATTAATGGTTTGATACGTGCTAGTGTAGAGTTTGGGCTTAACAATCCCTCATCGTCTTATAGTTTTATTCGTGAGCACGCTAGGAGTATGGATGCAGAGGTGATAAAAAAGCATATTGAGATGTTTGTAAATAACTACTCGATAGATATATCAGTAGATGGTGAAAAAGCTATAACTACGCTTTTAGCACTTGCAGATGGTACAAAGGAGTATGATAACTCTATTTTCATCTCGGTTTAGTATTTATAAATATATTCCAACTACCAAAGTACTATTCATACTGCAATAAAATTAATTGAGTAAAAAGTAATATATATGTGTGCAAAAGTTATAGCAAAATCAAAAGGCGAGAGTTTCAAGTCGAGCTATGCCGCTTTTAGAGATGTAATGAAAGATTTGAAGGCAGGTAACTACAAAGGGTGTTATTTATTGATGGGTGCAGAACCTTACTTTATTGATAAAATAACCGATTATATATTAACTCATGTAATAGCTGAGGAGGATAGAGAGTTTGGACAATCTATCTATTATGGAAAAGATAGCTCACCTCAAGAGGTTATAGCCGCTCTATGTAGCTACCCTATGATGTCCGAAAAAAATCTTGTAGTCGTTAAAGATGCTCAGAACTTAAAAGGTGTTGAGCAGCTACACAACTACTTTAAACAACCTCTTGCCAGCACCATATTTGTGCTATGCTATAAAGGTAAGCTTGATAAACGCTCGTCGTTATATAAAAAGATGGTTAGCGAGGGTGTTATGTTTGAGAGTACTCCTGCTAGAGATTACGAAATAGGAGAGTGGATAACAGAGCTGATACGCAATAAAGGGTATGGTATTGATCCTGTTGCTCTTAATATGCTTGTTGAGCATCTTGGTACATCATTGTCAACTATCGCAAATGAGGTTACAAAACTAACTACACAAATTGGTAGCTCGGTTAACTCTATCACACCTACTATTATAGAAAACAATGTAGGAATAAGCAAAGATTACAATAATTTTGAGCTTACAAAAGCGCTATCAATGCGTGATAAGCGTAAAGCCTTGTTTATTGCTAAGCAATTTTCGTATAATACCAAAGATCACCCATTTATAGTCACCTTATCTACTATATTCACCCACTTTACCCGTATATTTACCCTTGGGCTGATGACATGGACTGCTAAGCAAAAAAAACAAGCGATGCCATCAGATATGGAGCTGCTTACTAAATTAAAGCTTAGTAGCACCTTTTTTCTTCGAGAATATAAAGACGCAATAGCACATTATCCTAGTGCACGTAGCTTTAAAATTTTAGAGATAATACGTGAATATGATGCACGTAGCAAAGGTATGGGTACTGGTAGCGCTAGTGAGGCTGATCTGCTTCGTGAGTTGATAATTAAAATTGTTGGATAGATGTTTTGTTGGTTGTTATAACCTTTTGAGCATTGATAGTTTTTGTGTATTAATAGTTTTGAGTATTAATAGTTTTGAGTATTAATAGTTTTGCGCAGGTCTTAATATGAACCATAGACCATTGCAAAACTAATATAACTTTAAGTTGCAAGAATTTTATTCTAAAGACATCACCATGCTAATTTCAAAAAGAAATATTTTCAGCAGGAAATTAGTTTGTGTTTTTAAGCACGCATAACACGCCTTACACCCTTGATACGCTGTAATTTATATATTATGATATCTATATGGCTAATAGAATTAACCTCTAAAGTGATAACCCCACTAACTGTATCACCATAGCTCAAATTCATACCTCGAAGGTTTACTTTAAGCTCTTTACATACATCTCTGATAGATGGCTCTAGCCCTACTGCATCATCTGAACTAATAGATATTTTAGCAATAAATGCCCCACCTTTTTGGTTTTGGTCCCAACGAGCAGGTAATATCCTATATGAATACCTATCTCGCATAGATGCAGCATTAACACAATCAGAGCGGTGAATAGTTATACCTTTCATTACAGTAACAAAAGAGAATATATCGTCGCCATAGATAGGGTTACAGCACTTAGCAAGCTTGTAATCTATGCCTTTTTGATCTTTATCAATAATTAAAAAGTCGCCCTTGCTCTCTTGATACTGCCTCTCTTTTGGTGCTCGCTCATCGGTGGTGCGAAGTATGTTTTCGCCTGCAATATGGCGCACTAGCTGCTCTTTAATATCTGCCATAGCAATCTTTTCATCTGCTAGCACATTAAGAAACTCCTTGCCCGTTTTATACTTATAGTAGCGTGTAAGAAGCGTTATTGCCTCATCAATGGTGATATTAAGTTTCCAGTTTTTAACCTTTCGCTCAAGCTCCTCACGTCCAAGGTTAGAGCGCTTTGACTCCTCTTCACGAAGCTCTAATTTTATTTTGCTACGTGCCTTTTGCGTTATGACAATATCTAACCACCCTGCATTAGGTTTCTGGTTTTTGGCGGTTATAATCTCAACCAAATCACCATTTCGAAGCTCCTCTCTGAGGGTTACATTTTTATGATTTATTTTACCGCCTATACATTTACAACCTAATCCTGAGTGTATATCAAATGCAAAATCTAAGATTGTAGAGCCCATAGGCATTTTACGAAGGTCGCCATTAGGGGTGAATACAAAAACCTCTTTTTCGCTATTAATAGCTGGTTTTTCCATGCCACCAACCTGACCAACACCTGCGCTTACCTCTTCCATAACGGCACGAAGCTGCTGAAGCCAAACAGCATTGCCACTATCTCCTATACCCTTATATTTCCAGTGGGCTGCGATTCCTTGCTCTGCTACCTCGTCCATTCTACGGGTGCGGATTTGCACCTCTACCCACTCACCGCTGTTTGTTACAACAGTGGCGTGTAGGGACTCATAACCGTTAGATTTAGGAATTGAGATCCAGTCTCGCATCCTATCGGGGTTAGGTTTGTTAAAATCTGTAACTACCGAGTATATATGCCAGCAGATGCTCTTCTCTTTCTCTAGCTCACAATCAGCAATAATACGAATAGCAAAAATATCGTATATCTCCTCAAACGATATATTTTTACTGCTCATTTTACGCCAAATAGAGTATACCGATTTTGTACGCACCTTTACGCTAAAATTAAGATTGTCTTTTTGAAGCCTATCGGTGATTGGTGCAACAAACTGTGTGGTGAAATTCTTGCGTGCTTCGGCAGTAGTCTCAAGTTTACCTTGAATATGGCTATACATCTCAGGCTCAAGAAACCCCAGAGATATATCTTCCATCTCAGACTTTATGGTGTAGAGTCCTAGCTTATGTGCAATTTGGGAATATATATTAATTGTCTCCCACGATTTTTTTGTGCGCTTAACCTCAGGAAAATAATGGAGGTTACGCATCACTTCAAGCCTATCTGCGAGCTTTAAAAGTATTATTCGAGGGTTTGTAGAGTATGATACTATTAGCTCTTGAAAATGCTCTACCTGCTCTATCTGCTCTTTAGTTTCTACTTGTGAAATATCGTTCATGCCCTTTAGCACTTCCATGCAGTTTTCACCAAACTGGCTACGAACCTGCTCAAGGCTAAACTTATTTGATCTTACAACATCGTGAAGTAGTGCCGATATTGTAGATACAGCACCCAGTTTAACCTCTTTAGAGATGATTAAAGCAACGTTAATTGCATGGTGCACCATTGGGTCATTACTATAACGTAAAGAGTCTTCACTTAGCTTTATAGCTATATGTAAAGCCTCTTTTATTCTACTGTATGATTTTTCGCTAAAATTATTTTTAGCAAACGCTATAAATTTTTTTATTACCAACATTATAAATCTCCTCTTATGTTTAATACTTATCGTGTGATAAGAATAAGTGATTTTAAAACTATAATATAAACAACAGTAGCTTAAATAGTTGAGTGGGCTATTAAGCAATGCCCACCTTTATTACTAGGCAGCAATAGGGTTTATATAATACAAATATAACAAAAAAAGGATGCGCTACAAATTGTAGGCATCCTTTAGAGATAGATTTACTAATCTTAACTAGGTTAAGATTATCTATGTCTTACTTGATCAGAGACAGTTAATTTTTTACGACCCTTAGCTCTTCTTGACGCTAGTACTCTACGGCCGTTAGCAGTTGACATTCTCTCACGGAATCCATGCTTGTTTCTTCTCTTACGCTGCGATGGTTGATATGTTCTTTTCATTTCCTATATACTTTATATTATGTTTTACATATGATTTTCAGACTGCAAATATAACAATCTTTTTTTAATATACCATTTTTTTTTCGTTTTTTTTTATTTTTATATGTAAAGTAGCAAAGCTGTAAGACAAAAACCCAACAACATACTTACTACTCCGTTGAGTAAAGTAGTCTTATTTAAAAACAGACGGCACGTAAATACAAGACCAGTTATTAAAATAGATAATAAAATGATATGTAGTATGTTAGCGTATCCTGAAGCGTGTGTCATTATTAAAAATGTTAGCAGTGAACCAAGCCCAAAAAGGTGCATTGATATGCCTTTATAGTAGTCTATAATATTAGCAATTGAGGTGATAATTGCCATCGTCATAAAAAGCTTTTGTGAAATTGCTTTTCCTAAATAATTATACAAAAGAAACATTGTTATAAAATAAAATAGTGTAAAAACCAACATGAATATTGTTCGTTTTCGTTCTTGCCAGTATTTAGTAAGTAGGGTTGCGCAGTATAAAGGTATCACCAAAGTAGTAAGAGCAGTGATTCCTACAATTATAATTTTAGTAGTAATATCAACGCTAGGAGTATTGAGGTAGTTGTCACCAAACAAAAGAATGGTAATGATATATAACGGCATTGCAAAAGGGTGATATATCTCGCTTATTACACTTGCTATTTCAGGTAATTTTAATTTGATATTATTGGTTGTCATATATAGTTATTAGAGTGTCAAAACAGCTAGTTTTATACCCTTTTTTTTAGAAAGATTAATTATTCGTTAAATAAACACTACAAATGTAGCCTATTTTTACTATTTTTGCAATTATATTTAATATTAATCAGCAATTAAAAGAGTTATTATGAGAGTTACATCACTATGTTGCCACATATTATTTACATCAATATTTTTCACCTCACAGCTATCTTGCTCACCATCAAAGCGTGGGAAGAGCATTATTAAGTCTGTTCAACCATCATCGCATACAATTTATCGTCCTGGCGACAAAATTATTTTTTCATTTAAAGCAGAAACAAAATACGACTCTGCCACCCTTGTCATTGAGGGAATAAAACCTATAATAAACAAAACACACAAATCGTGGAGTTATACTACACCTGCCAACCAAAAAATAGGTAATAACAACTATAAAATTGTTGCTTATAATAATGGAGCTAGCTACGAGAAAAAAGGGGTGTTTAAAGTCTACCCTAAAGCCCCTCCAAAACATACCACGCTAAAGCTTAAAAAGGAGCTGCCGCATAGCCGCACAAGCTACACTCAAGGGTTGGAATTTTACAATGGGATGCTTTATGAAAGTAATGGAGAGTATGGAAAATCGTTTTTACATATAATGGAGTTTCCATCTATGAACGTGGTGAAGCGGGTTGATATGGATGATATCTATTTTGCTGAGGGAATAACAATATTAAATGATACCTTATATCAGCTTACATGGAGAGAGAATGTAGTTTTTATGTACGATGCAAAGACACTAGATAAAATAGGTCAAAAGAGCCTCGCAACAGAAGGGTGGGGTATAACCAACGATGGAGTAAATTTATATCTTACTGATGGAACATCTAATATATATATGGTTGAGCCATCAACATTTAAAACTATAAGAAAATTTGAGGTGTTAACAGATAAAGGCGTTGTAGGTAATATCAATGAGCTAGAGTGGATAGATGGTAAAATATGGGCTAACGTGTATGGATATGAGGCAGTATTGATAATAGACCCTCTATCGGGTATGGTAGAGAGAATAGCAGATGTGATCCATTGGC
>CAMQVM010000020.1 GCA_947038135.1 uncultured Rikenellaceae bacterium | reverse complement strand
CACACACACACACACACACACACACACACACACACAATCTAGTACGTTAGGCAGTCTGCCTCGCGCGCGTAACAAAAAAAATGACTTTTCAAAACAGATAATAATTTTATTTCAAATAATCATGTTTGAAATTACCTACAAAGCTATCAGCACAAAATTTAATTTTGTGCTGATAGCTTTGTATTCTCCGTAACCCTTTTTTAAGGTAACTCCACACATGATTAAGTAATCCACAAGAAACTACAACAGTTAATAAAATTACATTATGAAACAATATTTATTATTATCATTTATTATGCTTTTTACCTCCCTAGTGGGTTGTAGAGATGCCAAGCACTTAGAGGAACTACCTTATATAGAGGGGTCAAACTTCGAAATGAATGTCACAGGAGCAAAGGCTGAAGAGGCTGCAAACTTAATTAAAAACATGCGTATTTTTCTGTTTACAAAAGATGCAGGTAGCGAACAAGGTGTTTTAAAACATGAGATTTTAAATCTAGATAAAAAAGAGGGGGGCGAAGGAGTTGCATCATATATCACTTCAGAACATGTTCCAGCAGGCGAGTGGACTATGGTTGCCATATCAAATCTATCACCTTCAAGTGTAACAGCAGATTTAAATTTTGAGGCTAAGTATTCTCAGTCACGTGATCAGCTACTTTATCAGTTCACCCCGGGGGTATTAACTTCCGTTGGTGTAGATAAAGGTGCAAATTGTCCTGAGATAGTAGTTCTTACAAAAGATATAATCATTAAAGCCGATGGATCTAACCCAGTAGTTAATGCAGCATTCAAACGTGCTGTAGCTAAGGTAAAGGTTACCATTGTTAGTACCACTGGAAATATAAAACAAAATGGTGAGTCTAATATGGTTGAGATTGTAGATGTAGCATCGCATCTTAGTCTTTATGGCGGGTTGTTAACAACAGATGGCTCGGGTGTTATAGGTGCTCCAGATAGGCAGAATCATGCAGTTTTAGATAGTATGACACACCCATTGCGCCGTGCTATTGCTATCGATCCAACTGTTACCATAACGCCACCAACAGGTTCAATAGATGGATTTCCCTCTGCAGAGTTTATTGTTCCTGCTTACGATGATAATGCACCAGTTAAAGTTGATATTCCAGCATCAGGCACGGGGCATAAGCACAACAAATTTTTACGAATAAATGTAGACCTACAAACTGAACACCCAACAGGACGTTATAAAAACTCAGTGGTTGTTAGTCAAGCTTCATTGTCGGCAAATATGATTATGCATATTAAGCTTAATGTAAAAGCAGAGCTTGAAGCAACGGTAGTGATAGAGGAGTGGAATCATATAGCTGTTGAAAGTGATATTGTAGGCACAAAAATAACAGGAATAAGTAGGGTAGCAATGGATCATGCACGCTTTGGTAAAAAGTATGAATCGGGAGATGTCAACTATGAGAGTGATGGTTCAATAAAGATGAAAATAGCAGATAAAGAGATAGTATTGCCAACTTCACCAAGCGGTACAGTAGACTTATTGAAAACCAGTGTTTTGTCTGCAAATGTTAAAAGCTGGCTTACAGCAGCTACATGGACACACGACCAAACAGCAGTAGAGGCAGTAGGAGCAGTGCCTGCTATAAGCGCAAAAGGTCATTTTAATTTCACTTATAAATTAAGTGATGCAGTTGATAAAGAAGATTTAATAATCGATCTGACAACAGGAAATGTCATAAAGCGTGTAAGGGTGGTTTACGATAATGGTTTCATCTCGCCTGAGGTATTAACAGCTAAAGTTTCAACTTTTATACCAGAGGGTGGTAGCAGTGCCAATCGTAACTATTGGGGGTTAGCTGGTATTCATCTTGCTAAGCGTGGCTGGAGTGGTCATAATGCTGGGGTCGCAGAGGCAAATGCTATAAAAGGAATTGATCCATTTACTGATGCTACAGGTGCTACTGCTATAAGTGCTGGTGCAACAGGTCAGAAAGTGGGTGATGGCAAAGCTGTATGGCAGAACCCTGCTGCAGTTACAGGTTTTACGAGTAAAGAATTTGATTCAGGTGAAAAGATTACTACTCAAATGAATGCAGATGCTACTGCTACTTATGGGGCTGCTAAGTACTGTTTAAATACTGGTGTTCAATTTTACCTGCCAGGGGTTAGTGAGTTAAAGTGGATTCAACAGCATGGTAATGCTTATTTAGGTGAATCTTATAAGTTTTCAAGTAGTGATTATTGGAGCTCTACTGAAAATGATATCTCTAGTGGTTATTCTGTAAATAATGGTGCTGCCAGTGGCGTAAGTGGTAAAACAACAAGTTTACCTGTACGTTGTGTTTATGAGCCTTTCGAGTTAAAACCTTCTAAGAGTGTTGAGGGGTTCTCTACTGTTGCTGGTTATCGTAATAATACAGTTTTAACAGGTTTTGATGTCCATACTTTATTAGATGTAACAGCTGATACTCATACAATTACCAGTGTGACAAGCTCATTTAATAAAAATTGGGATGCCGTAATAACAAATAGTAGCAAGGCGCCAACTTCTAAACCTATTTCAGCTAATTGGAGTAAGGTCAATAACGGAATGACAGTTAATGGGGCTAAAATTTATTTTTACCCTTTCCGTACCTCTCCGGGCGAGGCAGATATATATGGTCGTTTATATGTAATGGGAACTTTAGCGAGTGGAGGTAGCTTTGCTTATGAATTACCATTAACTATTACTACAAATTGTAGACTCCCTGATAAGGATGATAATTATAGTATTCAAGTTAATGGTTTTAGGCTTTCCGATCGAACTGTAGGTTCTAAGTTGCCTCAAGATGATTTAATAGATTCTAAGTATGAGTTGTCGCAGAATTTTTCAAATGATCTAAATCACCCTGATAACAAAGGTTATGGCTCTGCTATATCCAATGGTAGATATAATTGGGGGCCACAAAAGACAAGTATTGCAGCCATTGCAGGTGAGTATTTTGCGTTTGCGAGTGGACATGCCCAATGTGCAGCTTTTAAATTAGGACGTAGCTCATGGCGTATGCCAACTAGAACTGAGCTTGGGCAATTAGTAACACAAACCCGTCAGAGTAGGTACCGAGCGTTTATTTTATCAACAGTTGTCTCGGCAGATCATCCATCAGGAGATGCGTATTGTGGAGTATTTATCCCTTTTGTCGGGTATTCTAGTTCTCCAGCGTATAATGAGGCTTACTTTTGGTCTAGCAATGCTAATGGTTCAATGTCATATGATATCACCATCGGACCAGATAGGGTTCATCTAAGTGAAACAGAAGCAACTGCAGGAACATCTCTGAGGTGCGTAGAGCTGTAATGGCTAGGTAATTTTATCAAATTACTATAAAATTATAAATTTCAAGCTGAGAGCGTATGTAAATTTATGAAGTGCAAAAAATTTAGGGGTGTGGTAGTGAGCATACTTTAGTGTGTGGCTGAGTCCATATCCCTAAAATAACGTAGCAGTTCATAATTTTACAGCGCTCTTTGTTATTTATCTTGTTGCATAATTTAATAGAACAACAAATAATAATTTATTTTGTATATCTTTGTGCATCTAATACAGATATATAGGGTCGGTTGATAGTTATGCAATTATGATAAATTGCCGACCCTTACTAATTGATAACAGACAATAAATATGAAAATAGATTTAGACATACACAACAAACTTAGAGCAGAATCTAATCCTGATGGCTCTCCTATGCGAGATTTACAGATGACTGCATTAGATATTTTAGTAGAGTTTGATGCTATATGTATCAAGCATAACATAAAATATATACTATCTTGTGGGACGCTGCTTGGTGCTATTCGTCATGGAGGTTTCATACCTTGGGATGATGATGTAGATGTAGAGATGGAGCATATAGAGTATAAAAGGCTTATGAAGGTGCTTGAGGGGGAGCTATCGAATAACCATGAGATACACTCTCATGCAGATGATATAAATTATATCAATACATTTATTAAAATAAGACACAAAGAAAAGACAATAAAAGAGACTCATAGAGCAAATAGGTTATTTAATAAGCAAGGTATATATATAGATATATTTGTTGTAGAGAAGAGTTCATGGGCCGCTTTTAAGTTGTCTAAAGAGTTGATGGGGACGCTAGTTCGTCGTCCTCTATTTCATAAAGACCTGCCTAAATGGCGTATAAAAATGGCTTGGGGATTTCTCCACAATTTTATATTCCCTATGTTTAGGATATTAGATATATTTGTCCCCGTGAAGCTGCGATATTCGCTAGGTTCTAATTTTAATGAGACAAAGAAAAAGCGTTACTATGATGATATTATAAGAGTCAATTTTGAAGGCAAAATGTTTAATGCCCCACGTGATTATGAAGATTATCTAACCTCACACTATGGTGATTATATGGATATACCCGATGAAAGATGTAGTCACTCGGATATATCCTCTTTGCAGGGTGATTCGCAAAACTAAATTTCAAAAACCCAATTTCAAAAACCCAATTTCAAAAAAACCAATTTCAAAAACTAATAAGTAGCCAAGGTTGCTGATAATTGTTATAAACAGATGTTCTTCTCAGCATAATCAAGGTCATCTTTACTATCTATTTCATACCACTGAAGCCCTTCAATTTTGAGGGTTGCAATTGGCAGCTTACTTTTAGCGATCTTTAAAAGGCAGAATTCATAACCTATTTTTGGATTCTGCTCTTTTATGCTCTCAAAATATCTGTTTGTCAAGCTATACATCGAAGAGCTAATTTTAAATATACCCACCATTTCACCATATACATCTAAGGTGTCTTTATCGACCGAGCACCCTGTAAGGTTGAAATTAGCATCGCACTCTACATAGTATTGATCTTGAAATTTCAACACGTCTGAAACAAGAATTATATTTGACAGCTCGCTATCAATCATTATATCAAGAGCTCTTTTTTCGTAAATTATATCTGACTCTAAAAGTAAAAAGTCATCATCTCCAACTATCTCTTTACATATATTCAATGTCCACATGCTATTTGTAGATGCGTAAAGAGGGTTGTCGCAGGTCTCTATTTGTGGATAGGTGCTTTTTAATGCTTCAAAATAGTCATTTCGGTAACCTGTTCCTATTATTATGCGCTCTATACCTGCTGCGATAAGGTTCTCTACTGAGCGTTCTATCATTGATATACCATTAACGCATATAAATGATTTAGGTATCTCTTTAGTCATGTTTTCAAAACGTGTTCCTAAGCCTGCCGCAAGAATTACAGCTGTTTTTATTCTGGTCATATTCATTAGTTTATTTTGTTATCTAAAAATGCTTGTGTCTTAAATTGTTTCTCAAAATAGAAGTAGGTGGCAATTATCGAAATTATAGCTACGATACTTACACAAAAAGAGGTGTATATCATCACTTCATTCCATGATATATTTATTGTAGAGAAATTTTTAACCATAAATACACCTGCACATCCAAAGTAGCCAACAGCATCGCCTATATATACTACAAATACAGTGGTGCTAACCACCTTTAACGATGCAACGAGTCGCTCGATGATAAAAGAAAATGGTATATAACCCATATATAGTCCTGTGCCCGATACTATCATCCATAATATAGGTGAGATTAAGTTGTGATAGTATAATATAGTAGATATAAGCATTATACAGCCACCAATTAAACCATAGGCATATAGTATATTCAGTGCTCGGTGGTTGTTTTTCACAAAAGCTATACTACCAAGTAGCAGTGTTAGTATAATAGCTATTGGTAGCTCAGTAGTTGTAAATATCGCTGTGTCATACTCACCCATCTCCATCCAAAAGTCAGCAGAGAAAGAGTCCCTAAGCTCTCTGAACACTGTTAGAGTTCCGTAAAATAGCACTAAGGCTATAATTCCGAAGGCAAGTTTTTTGAAGAAATCAATCTGTTCTTTTTTTGTCATTGGAGATCGCTTGGTGCGTAGCTTTACATCCTCTTCTGATGGGTTTGGTATCAGATCAAGCATATATACCGATACCACCAAAGGTATAAAACAAAATGCACCAACTACAAATGGAGTCCAGTACTCAGTTATAGAAAAGGTGTTCATAACATATATTGCGAAGCTTTTTACTATGCCCGACGATATTATAAATGTTACACTAAGCCCTACATTGAGTATTTCGCTTATCTTTCGTCCCTCCATATAGGACATTATCAGCCCCCATATCACACCAAGCGGCAGCCCGTTGATAAACATAGATAGCACCTTTAGGCTGGGTGGAAGTGTGGCAAATCCTAGCAGAGATATCCATGATGTAAATATACATAATATTATAATATATTTCCTTCGGTTTGGTGAAACTTGTGGCAGTACTCTGATACCTATAAATTTAGAGAGTGCATATCCTACTATTTGAGCCAATATAAATGCTATTTTACCATCAATGCCAAATACAGTGTCGCCCTGATAAATGCCCACCGCAAAAGGTTTTCTGTAAGCATACATTATTGTATATATAAAAAATATAAAAGATGAGGCGTATATTGTTAAGAATATTGTGCTTTTTTCTAATCTGTTTTTTATCGACATTTAAATAAATTGGTTAAATTAATATTGTAGTTTTAAGTAATTAATTTGCAAAGATAGCAAAAAAAGAAGATACTTAGAATTTATATTCTAAGTATCTTCTTTTTTTTTGTAAAAAATATGGAACTGTTATATTACATCTCTACCGCTACATCAACAAACTCAGAAGCAAGAGGTGTATGGCTCAAAGTTGTAGGATCTACCTTAGTAACCTTATCTTGAGATGGGGCTTGAATATAGAACGTTGTTGCATACCAAGAGTTTGGAAATCCAGCAAAGTTAATATTGTTCATCACCATCTTGAATTTATGCTTGCCTTTAGCCAATGCTTTCGAGCTAGCACTTTTCATGTTACGTCCTGATTTGTTGTCATTGTCAATAACTAATACATCATCTATATATAGCTCCGACTGCTCACAGATAAACTTATAAACACCATCTTCTGGAAGATCTACATAACCCTCATATATCTCAACAGTAGGAGTTTTGTAGTCTGCTGTCTTGTCGAAATCTAAAAGCACAACTGGTGCAGCAAACGTAGCATTTGCATAAGCAGCACGGTCAGCATGGTAACCGTTAGCTTTTAATACAGTTATACCTGGCTCTGTAATGCCTGTGAATGCAGGAGCTAGAGTCTCTTTTGTAAGCTTGATAGTGCGTATCTTGCTTATTTTAGCAGATGGAAGTAGAGTAGCCACCTTTATAATAGTGTTTTCAGATACTGTAATTGGACCGCTGTAACGAATGCCATTAGCATTTGGGTTACGTCCATTAATAGTGTAAACCATTGGAAGGTTACGAGTGTTTGAAAGCTCTAAAGTATAGTTGTCTGTAAAGGCTATATAGTCAGCTATGCCACCTTCAGGCATAGGTATATGATAGTTTATTTTGTGTAGGTCTAAACGTACATAAGCGTTGTTGATTCGGCGGTTGAAGTCGCTGAAATCTTTAAGATCCAAGTTTGTCCAGCCCACCTCAGCAACAGCTAAAATACGAGGATAAATCATATACTCTTGTTGATCGTAAGTGTAAAGATACTCAGCCCACATATTAGCTTGTACACCAAGAACATGGTGAGCTTTATCGGCTTGTATATCTTTAGGTATTGGGTCGTACGAGTAGCACTTTTCAAGTGGTAGGTACCCGCCAATTGCAGGAGGCTCAACACTTGTAGCACCTTGATAATGATCTATATACATGTGGCTGTTTGGCGACATGATAACATCGTGCCCTTTATTAGCAGACTCGATACCACCTTGCTCACCTCTCCACGACATGATAGTTGCATTTGGAGCTATTCCTCCCTCTAAAATTTCGTCCCAGCCGATAATTTTCTTACCTTTTGAGTTGATAAATTTCTCCATACGCTTTATGAAGTAGCTTTGAAGCTCATGAGTATCTTTCAAACCTTCAGCTCTCATACGTACTTTACAGTCTGGACACTCTTTCCATCTATCTTTAGGACACTCGTCGCCGCCGATATGGATATACTCACTAGGAAATATAGGTATCACCTCTTCTAATACATCTTCAAGAAACTCAAAAGTTGCCTCCTTACCTGCGCAATATACATCAGGCTCTACACCCCATACATTACGAATTTCAAAAGGTCCTCCAGTACATGAGTACTCTGGATATGCTGAAAGAGCTGCTAGTGCATGACCAGGCATCTCTATTTCAGGTATAACCTCAATATGTAGCGATGTAGCGTATGCCACAACATCTTTAAGGTCTGCCTTAGTGTAGAACCCTTGGTGGTAAGTGCCATCACCCTCTTTGCGGTTAGCTCCGATAGTTGTTAGCATAGGGTACTTCTCAATCTCTATTGTCCATAGTTGGTCCTCAGTAAGGTGCCAGTGAAAAGTGTTGATCTTAAACATTGCTAATACATCAAGGTGACGTTTTACCTGCTTAACATCAAAAAAGTGGCGTGTAACATCCATCATTAACCCTCGGTACTGAAAACGTGGAGAGTCTTTAATTGCTACGGCTGGAGCGCTCCAGTCGATATACTCAATAACTTTTGTGCTCTCAATTTCAGCTGGTAAAAGCTGCATAAAACTCTGCATAGCGTAAAATGCACCTGTAGAAGTTTTAGCTGTAATAGTAACTCTGTCGGCTACAACATCTAGCGTGTATGCTTCGTCGCCCATATTTAACGATGAGTTTACAGAGATGTTTATAGCGTTCTCTTTCGCCTCACCCTCGGTTTGAGTAAGGTTGTAGCCAGTAGAGGTGTTTATCTTATTAGTGAAATGTTTTGCCACCTCTTTTGCTCCCTCACCTTTGGTGATGATGCTTGTAGATGATGATAGAAAGAATCGTCCTTCGCTGGCCACCATAGAGTTTGGGGTAGGAATAATGTTTATACCCTCGTTGTAGGTCTTATTCTCTTTAGGAGTGTAACACCCCGTAAGCAGAAGTGTTGCTACACACACAGTAAATAAATTTGTCTGTTTTTTCATGTGATGATATTTTAATTGATTTTAACTAGTGTTATAATTTGTTGCAGAGGAAAAGTTTGTATATATAACAAATGGTATTTAGAAAATTTATGCTAAATACCATTTATACTGTTTTATTGTACGGTTAACCTAAACTAAGCTAGCATTAACCAAGCATTAATAAGCCTTAACTAAGCCTTAACAACAGATATATTAAAGCTGTTTTCGTCCATCACTACCTCAATACCACCCTCAAGCTTATCAACACAGTTGACAGATACTGCAAGTGTTTGTGTAGCAATGTAGTCACTAAAGTCAGCTATTGCCTCATCAATAAGTGCGTTAGCCTCTATCGTAACAGTTATTTTATCTGTTACATCAAAGCCCGACTCTTTACGGATATTTTGAATACGGTTAACAAACTCTCTAGCGATACCCTCTCTGCGAAGCTCCTCAGATAATGTTATATCAAGAGCTACAGTAAGCTTACCTTCAGATGCCACTAACCAACCTGGCATATCTTGTGTGGTGATAGTAAAATCTTCAGGTGTAAGAGTCAATACTTCGCCATTAATCGTAACATCAATCTTATCGTTACTCTCAAGGTCTGCGATATCTTGCTGGGTAAATTTAGCTACCTCTGCACCTATCTGCTTCATTAAAGTACTGTACTTGGGTCCTAAAACCTTAAAGTTAGGCTTTATAGACTTTGTCATTATGCCTGTTGTATCTTCAATATACTCTATGTTCTTAACATTCACCTCTGATAAAATAAGGTTTTTAACCATCTCGATATCTCTTTTTATAGAGGCATCAAGAATAGGAACCATAATTTTATGTAGTGGCTGGCGAACCTTAATTTTCACTTTACGTCGAAGTGCTAGTACCATCGATGATACACGTTGAGATATCGCCATACGCTTCTCTAGCTCTTTATCTATAAGGTCTATGTTCGCCTCTGGAAAGTCTGTTAGGTGAACAGATGCCGCCGTTGAGTTTCCGCTCATTGCATTAAGGTCTTGGTAGATCTTATCGCATATAAATGGAGCAAATGGAGCTGTTATCTTCGCAATTGTCTCAAGGCAAGTATATAGTGTTTGGTAGGCTGCTAACTTATCAATCGACATTTCACCACCCCAAAAACGCTTGCGGTTAAGGCGTACATACCAGTTAGATAGGTTTTCACCTACAAAGTCGGCTATTGCACGAGCTGCTGGAGTAGGGTCGTATGCTGTAAGTGAGCTATCTACATCTTTAACTAGTGTGTTAAGAAGCGATATTATCCAGCGGTCAATCTCTGGGCGCTCCTCAATTGCTATCTGTTGCTCTTTACCTGTAAAACCATCAACATTTGCATATAGAACAAAAAAGCTATAAGTGTTGTATAGAGTACCAAAAAACTTACGGCGCATCTCATCAACACCCTCAATATCAAATCGCAGGTTGTCCCATGGCTGTGAGTTAGACATCATATACATACGTACTGCATCAGGTCCATAAGTGTCAATCACCTCAAATGGATCTACACCATTACCTAAACGCTTACTCATTTTATTACCCTTTTTATCTAACACTAAGCCATTTGAAATGATGTTTTTAAACGACACCTTGCCAAATAGCATTGTTGATAATGCATGAAGAGTAAAGAACCAACCACGTGTTTGGTCAACTCCCTCAGCTATGAAGTCGGCAGGGTAAACCTTGTCAAACTCCTCTGGGGTGATCTCAAAAGGGTAGTGTGCTTGTGCGTAAGGCATTGCTCCTGAGTCAAACCATACATCTATAAGGTCTTTCTCTCTGGTCATTGTCTGTCCGCTGTCAGATACTAATATTATATCATCTACATAAGGGCGGTGAAGATCAAACTTTTCGTAGTTCTCCTTAGTAAAATCACCTGCTGCAAACCCGTTTAGTGGGTTGCTTGTCATTTTACCTGCCTTTATGCTCTTCTCTATTTCGTTGTTTAGCTCTTCAACCGAACCGATACACTTTAGCTCAGTGTAGTCTTCATTAGCCCATATCGGTAAAGGTGTACCCCAATAACGTGAGCGTGATAAGTTCCAGTCTACTAGGTTCTCTAGCCACTTGCCAAAACGACCACTACCAGTGCTTGCTGGTTTCCAGTTTATTGTTTTGTTAAGCTCTATAAGTTCATCTTTAAAAGCTGTTGTCTTTACAAACCATGAGTCTAGTGGGTAGTATAACACTGGCTTATCAGTACGCCAGCAGTGTGGGTAGCTATGGGTATGCTTCTCTATCTTAAATACAAGGTTTTGCATCTTTAGCATAACACAAATATCTACATCTAGTGTAGCATCACCCTCTGTTAGGGTAGTGTCGTAGGCATTCTTTACAAAACGCCCTGCATACTCGTTGTATTTCTTGGTATCTATAAACTTAGCTACAAACTCACTATCTAAATCTTCTAAAAGGAAAAATTTACCTGTGCGGTCAACCATCGGAACACTCTTTCCTGCCTTGTCAAGCAGTAGTAGAGGTGCTATATCTGCTGTTTTTGCTACACGGTCGTCATCTGCACCAAATGTAGGAGCAATATGCACTATACCTGTACCATCTTCAGTGGTTACAAAATCGCCAGTAATAACTCTAAAAGCATCACCGTCAGGCTTTACCCAAGGTATAAGCTGCTCATATCTAACATCTTTAAGGTCATTGCCTAAATACTCTTCCATTATTACAAAAGGAATATTTTTAGCTCCTACAGTATACTCGTCAAAAGCTAGCTCGCTATTTTTTTCTGGAAAAAGAGATGTTACTAACTCTTTAGCCATTATAATGCTCTCTTGCTCACCAGTGTATGGGTTGTAGCTCTTAACTTTTGTGTATTTTATGTTAGGACCAACACAAAGTGCTGTATTTGATGGTAGTGTCCATGGTGTGGTAGTCCAAGCTAAGAAATATAGCTCACCCTCTACACCGTTGAATAACTCTTCGCTCTTCTTATCTCTTACAACCTTAAATTGTGCGATACAAGTTGTATCTTTAACATCACGGTAGCAGCCTGGTTGGTTCAGCTCATGGTTTGAGAGCCCTGTTCCTGCTGCTGGTGAAAATGGTTGAATAGTGAAACCTTTATATAGTAGGTTTTTAGAGAATAGCTCTTTTAGCATCCACCATAGTGTCTCAATATATTTATTGTCATAGGTAATATATGGATCATCCATATTCACCCAGTAGCCCATCTTCTCGGTAAGCGACTTCCACATATCTGTGTAGGTCATAACCTCTGAACGACAAGCGTCGTTATACTCCTTAATAGATACCTTTGAGCCAATATCCTCTTTTGTGATACCTAGCTTTTGCTCTACACCAAGCTCCACTGGAAGCCCATGGGTATCCCAGCCCGCCTTACGATTTACAAGGTAGCCTTTTGTGTTTTGTAACGGCAAAAAACATCTTTTAAGGTACGTGCCATCACATGGTGAATACCTGGTTTACCATTAGCCGAGGGTGGTCCCTCGTAGAAAACAAATGTAGGTTTACCCTCTCTAAGTTTTATACTTTTATTAAAAGTATCCTCTTTGATCCATGTATCAAGAAGCTCACTACCTATTAATGGTAGGTTCAGCCCCTTGTATTCTTTAAATTTACCGCTCATGATTATATTAATTTTTACAATGTACAAAGTTACAAAAAAACTCTGTTTAATGAAAATTTATTATTGTTGTTTAACAGTTTTTTTTAATATTGTGTATATTTACCTTTTTATTTGCCTTCAAATATAACAAGATCGGAAGAGCGTCGTGTAGGGAAAGAGTGTTAAGATTAGTGTAGAT
>CAMQVM010000019.1 GCA_947038135.1 uncultured Rikenellaceae bacterium | reverse complement strand
ACTTTAATATGGTATGATGAGGTAATGATCTACAACGACCTGTTCAACTACGCCTACATCTACTCAATAGAGTCGAACTGCTGGAGTACACGTGATCTAACTGCTACCCATGTAACCAACAGCGTAATGTTAAGTGGAGGCGACCTTATATCTCTGTTATACAAAGAGGATACAAACAAACCTCTAGCACTCTCACTAAAGACCAACTCAATGTCATTTAGCGATATGGGGCTTAAAAAGATAGAGTATATAGAACCACTATTATCTGCAACATCAAACACACTTATCACCACGACACTATGGGGTTCAAACAACCAAACAGAGTGGTATAACATAGGTAGCAGCAAACAGGGGCTAAAGATTGGCAGGTGTGGCTCTTCGTGGCGCTATTTTATATTAGAGGTAGTTGTTGATAGGTGCAGAAGCACTGGTAGCGGCATTCATATTTGGGGTCTTGCTGTAAAGGTTACTACTCGATATCATCATGTTGTGGATTAGTAGCGCTGATAGCATAGGGCTAATGATGTAGCGCATATATGTAGCACTAATGATGTAGTATTAAGAAGCTTTTTAAAAACTAGAGAAATCACAAGCAAAAGCGACCACCTATAAATTAATGAAATGCAAAACTTGATGGTAAGGTAAAAGAGGTATACTTTATAACATTATCAAATCCAAAACAATGCAGCACTTTATGTTTATAGGTGGTCTACTTACCATTTTAACTGTTTTATACTGTATTACAACACTTTAACCATTAGTAGTTATGTCAAAACTGATATTTCATGTTTGACTCTATATGTTTTAGGTGGTTCGCCCCCCCGTGTTGGAGTGTTAATTCACCAACTACCTTTGTCAGTGAAATGCAACGGGTTAGGCAGAATCACCTTTTTTATCTCTCCTGCCCAAATATTCAACCAAAATGAAAATAAGAAAATAGGCAAGTGCCTTGAAGAACAAACCTCAAGATACTCTGTAAAAAAGCTTCACCATATGCCAAAATCAAAGCATCCAGTTATCTTTTCTCCCCCTAAATACGACTCAACCTAACTAACCACTATTTTACAGCATCAACAGGATTCTCGCGAGCTACACGAATAGTCTGCACAATAGATATAGCAATGGTCAACAACAGCACCATAACAAGCGACAGCACAAACACCCACCAATACACCTCTATTTGATAAGGAAACGACTCCAGCCACTGAGAGATAAAAAAATAGACCACTGGCACTGAAACGACAAAACTAACAGCTATAATTTTAACATAAGCAGCACCAAACATAGTTAATATATCATTAACAGTAGCACCATTAATACGACGTAGCCCTATCTCTTTACGCTTAAACCGAGTATCAAATGACACCATTCCAAATACCCCACCGAGCGCAATAATAATAGCTAAGAAAGAGAACACCTGCATAATTTGCCTTAACACATTTTCACTAGTGTACGAGTTCTCCATCTCATCATTCAAATATTGCACAGTAACAACAACATTAGGGTCAGTTTGTTTATACACGTTACGAATATACTCAATAACTTGCGGCGACTCCTCTGTAACTTTAATATACGAGTGACTAAGCAAATACCACGGATCTTTACCAAATATATAAAATGTATAAGGAACAACAGCACTCTTCATATTTTCAAGGTTTACATCTTCACATACACCAATTATATCAGTGCCAGCCTTATGCCCCGTAATTTTCTCACCCTCAGGAAACCCATACTTATGCATAGCAGCTTTATTAACAATAAGATATCCATTTTCAGAAACCTCATCACTCTCGATAAAGTTACGCCCTTCGAGTATCTCAATATCAAAGAAGTCAAGAAAATTATATGCTACAGGAAACGACAACAAAAACACTGGACCCTTAGAGTTAGTACGGTGCCAGCTCATTGGAGCAATACCTGTACCAAATGCATAAGCTGAAAATGTAACATCTTGTATCTGCGGATTTTTCAACAACTCATTTTTCAACTTACCATGCCCTGCATAATCAGAACCATGATGAATATGAATTACCCCCTCTCTTAAATACCCACCATCACGATTTATCAAATGGTCATGTTGCATCTGCACAAATATCGTAATAGAGATAAAGCTTATAGCCACAAAAAACTGAAACCCTATCAATATCTTTCTAAACCTCACACCACTAGCACTCATAGCATAACTACTTTTAAGCACCAAGGCAGGGTGAAACGATGTTGAGTAAAAAGCAGGATACAACCCCGACACAACACCAGTAAGCAGCACCATAGCAAATGCAATAAGATAAACGCCCCAATTCAACGCCCACGAGACATCAGCAATAACAGCACTTAAGCTACTCTCTTTAAAAAGCTCCACAAGAGCTAAAGAGATTAAAAAAGAGAACACCACCAATACAACAGACTCACAAACTACACCAACTCGAAGCTCTGCATTTGTTGCCCCTACCACTTTACGAAGATTGAGCCCTTTGATTTTAAGAGGCACCATAGATGTAGCAAAATTGACAAAATTTATAGCCGCCAATAGCACTATTGCCAAAGCTATAATTATCATTATGTAGGTGTTATTTTTATCGTACCCTCTAAATGTTCTAAACTCATCTAAAGATACAGCGTTAGACCGAGAGTTGGCAAAGCTTAACTTATCACCAGCCTGCTCAATACTCGCATCTAACTCATGCTTGTTACTATTATCTTTAATTTTGACAAAAGCCCTATAATTCCAATTTGTTGTATCATCAATATCTTCATCTCCTACATTTTTAATTATATGCTCGTTTGCAAGGGTAGAATTTTGTGGAAAATCTTTATATACCGCTCCAATAGTATACATAACATCGTTAAGCAACATTTTTTCACCAACAGCAAATTTACCATTATACCACGTCTCAGCAAACACATCAGATATAATAACATTATTTGGATCTTGCAAAGCAGACTCATCTCCCTCAACAAAATCGAAAGTAAATATATCTGTTATCTCGGCATAGCAATTCAAAACACGCTGTATAATATTAGCACCCTTCTCATTATCACTATTAAGGAGCGATACTTGCCCACCCGCATAGTTGTGAACTGTAATATACTCTATTTGTGGCACTTGCTCCTTAAACTCATATATTCGCTGCCTATTAAATGTAAGCTGCTTATACCCCTCTACTGAATCTTGCATATTCAATAAAAATATAGAGTTGTAATTTTTATTATTACTATCAAAAGTCACATCATACCTAACCTGCATTGATATAATAATAAATGTAGCAAAGGCACATGATAACCCTATAACATTAAGGATTGTAGATTTTTTTTGCCTAAGTAGCTCTCTGAAAATAGCTTTCATAACTTTGTAATTGTTAGTAAATATTAATTCAAAATCAACTCTTCACTCTCACCAAATAGCTGGTATGATGACACCACAACCCTCTCACCAGGCTTCAACCCCTCCACAATTTCATAATATTGTGGATTCTGCCTTCCAATCTTTATTGAACGTCGCAATGCACTACTACCATCTTTCGACAGCACAAAGACCCAAGTACCTCCAGTATCTTGAAAAAATGAACCTCGAGGAATAAACACACACTCATCGGGCGACCCAGTAGATAAATTTATATAGTAGGTCTGCCCCGTGCGTATCTTTTCAGGCAAAGCAGAAGTAAACAACAAATCAGTTTTAAACTTGCCTCCCGACACCTCAGGATATACCTTTTTAACCTCCAGCTCAAACTCCTCTCCTGAACGCTCAATCTCACCTACTAACCCAGTTGTAACCCTATCAATATAGTGCTCATCAATAGATGCTTGTATCTTGTAGGTCGACAGATCATTCACCTGCCCACTATTAAACCCACCTGATATACTCTGCCCTAAAACAACATATATAGCACCTAGCTGCCCCGATATCGGCGACTTAACATTTAGGTTTTCAATCCTTTGATATGTTAAGTCCATATTTTTTTTCATATTAGACAGACTCTTCTCTAAATTATCTACTTGAATAGTACGATATATCGAGTCTTGCACCTGACGATCAGCCACCAACTCTTTACGGGTTGACTGAAGCTCATAGCTCTCTTTTGCCTTTAAATACTCCTCTTGCGACACCAACCTATCTTTATAGAGTCTTTTATACTGCTCATACTTACGTGTAGACTGCTTTACATCATATAGTATAGTTGCCATCTCTTGCTTTAAATTCAGCTTCTCTTGCTCCATTGTTACACGTGTATTGCGCAAAAAATTCTCCTTTTCAGCAAGTGATGCCTCTACATTAAGAATATCAAGATTCAGCCCCGTGTTATTTAGCTTAAGTATCACATCACCCTTTTTAACCATTGCCCCCTCTTCAACAACAAACTCTGTAACTATACCCGACTCCAACGGACTTAACAAAACCGTAGTTTTAGGCTGCACCTGCCCCGTAATTCTAATAAACTCATTAAACTCCCCTTTAGAAACCGTTGCGATACTTAACACATCACTATCTACATTAAGCTTTCTATGTCCCGACGAAAAAACAATCACCCCTACCAAGCCCAAAACAAATAAGGCTAAAATGATATATGGAATATGCTTCTTTTTAACTCCTCTTTTCTGTTCTAATTTTATATCCATGTCTGTTTTTATTTATTATTATTTATTACTGTCTAAAATACTATAATTAATTATACGAGTTTTAAGAGTCGCTGAAAATCTCTCATAGGTCTAAAACTACACATAGAGCTTAAACTCTATTTATAAGTAACCAATTGCTCGCCCTTATAAAACCCAACTACTCTACTCTGCATAAGATAGTTTAAATAGGCGTTAATCTGCTCAACTTTAGCTTTCGAGAGGTTTGTTTGCACAACCTGAAGATCGACAACTGTTGATAGTCCCTCATCAAACTTCATCTGCGTTGTTTTATATGATATGGTGTTAGCCTCAACATTTTTCAACGACCTATCACACTGTTTTTCATAACTTTGCAGATCTATCAACGCCTCTATAACCATCTTCTCTATCTCACGCCTCTTTACCTGCGAATCTATTTGTGCTCTTTTGTAAGCGTTACGACTGCGCTGAATATTTTTTTGACGTGACAGCCCACTAAACAAAGGCACGCTTATACTTACACCTATACTCTGCCCCATCTTATCTTTAAACTGGGTTTTATAGCTTGGCTGATTACCACTCACACCCCCTAGCGCTGTATTATATCCCGTAGAGATGCTTCCATTAGCACTAAGCGATGGAAACAAACGAGCCCTACTTGAAGAGAGGTTATACTTGGCTACCGCTACATTAGCTTGCGAAATTTTATAGTCTGGCAACACCTCCATTGCAGTAGCAAAAACAGCAGCTGCATCTTCTTCAGCCCTAAGTAAAGCAACCAACTCACCTGCAAGGTAATCAAGATCAAGGTCGCTACTTAGCGGATAATACATCTGATTTTTTAGTTCGACAAGCGCTTTATCATATACACCCTCAAGGTTGATAACAGTATATTCTCCCTGCGAAACCTGACTCTCAAGCTGTGTTAAATCACCTATGTTAGAGAGCCCTATCTCATATTGCACCTCTATTTTCTGGTGGTTTTTTTTACTATCTTTCAACTCATCACGTGCAATAGATAGCATTCCATAAGCGAAAACAACTTTATAATATGCACTCATTGTCTGAATTGCTATCTGGTTATCTACTTGTTGAGACACCATCTCTTCACGCAACTTTGACACCTTAGCCACACGAAATCCGTTCAAATTTCTCAACCCATCAAAAATTGTAACACCACTATTCACTCCAATATTATTACCTAGAAAAGAGGTATTGATATAACTGTTAGTTTCAGGATCTACCGAGCGACCAAAACTAGCACTCACACCAGAGCTAGCATGCAAAGATGGTAAAAAAGCCAATGTTGCCTCAGTTAAATTGCTCTTTGCATCATCACTCAACAACTCTTGCTTTCTAGCCTCTAAACTATTTTCAACAGCATAACGCATACACTCATCTACATCCCAAACAGATTGTGCCTTGAGCGAAAAAGAGCCAATAATTAGCAGCGATACAACAACTATCTTCATTTTTTTCATAAATTATAATTTTTATTAACTTAACCATGCCAAATCCGAGCCAAAACATATAATCAGCTTAATAACAACACTATGCAAAACAACCTGAAATATAAAAGTGTCAAGTAATTTGACACCCATGTCAATGAATTTGACACTTGCTCTACCACCACAATAATTTGATTAGCTTTTTGAGATAAAATAAGTTAATTTTGAACTAACTAATATTACTAAAATGGCAAAGCAGGGCACCTTACTAATTGTAGATGACAACAAGAGTATTCTTTCAGCACTAAATATTTTACTCTCAAATGTGTTTGAAAAGGTACATACTATATCATCACCAACACAGATAATATCATCGATCAGAGAGCACAAAGTAGATATTGTACTCTTAGATATGAACTTTGTAAGTGGAATAAATAGTGGCAATGAGGGTCTTTTTTGGCTCTCAGAAATTAAGCGATACTTCCCCACAGGTTGCGAGGTAGTACTATTTACTGCCTATGCCGATATAGAACTGGCAATAAAGGGCATGAAACTAGGTGCGTGCGACTTTGTGGTGAAGCCGTGGGATAACAGCCACCTGATAAGCACCCTTGAAAATGCACACAAACGATCAAGCCAGCAGGGTAAAGCACCAGCAACCAACACACCTACATTTATAGCAGGCTCTAACCGTATGTATTGGGGAGTAAGCAAAGAGATGCAGAAGCTCCGTGAGCTTGTTGAAAAGGTAGCAGCTACCGATGCAAATATTCTTATCATAGGCGAAAATGGCACGGGTAAAGAGGTGTTAGCTCGTGAAATACATATAATGTCAAAGCGTGCTAATGGCAACATGGTAACAGTAGATATGGGTGCTATTACTGAGACACTCTTTGAAAGTGAGCTATTTGGACACGTTAAAGGGGCATTTACTGATGCCAAAGCTGACAGGGTAGGTAAATTTGAACTTGCTAATGCTGGAAGCCTCTTCATGGATGAGATAGGCAACCTTCCTTTGCACCTACAATCAAAACTGCTAGCAGTTCTACAAACACGTAAAGTTACACGTGTAGGGAGCAACAAATTAATCGATATAGATATAAGGCTTATATCTGCCACCAATCAAAACATAGAACAGATGGTTGATGAATCTAAATTTCGAATGGATTTGATGTATAGGCTAAACACAATCACCATTACACTAGTACCGCTTCGTGAGCGTAAAGAGGATATAACCCCTCTGACTCTGAAATTTATGAATGATTACAGCACAAAGTACAACAAGCATATCACAAGCATCACCACAGAGGCTAAAAAAGCACTTGCAGAGCACTCATGGAGTGGTAATATCCGAGAGTTGCAACACACCATTGAAAAGGCTGTAATAATGTGCACAGGAGACACACTCGAGCTAGCTGACCTACTGCTGAAACAGTCGGTGAAAAGCGAAAACTCAATAAACACACAGCAGCTAGACAGCGGCACACTTGAAGATATGGAGCGAGTGATGATAATAAACACTATTGATAAGCACAACTCAAACCTTTCAATGGCAGCAGCATCACTTGGCATATCACGCCAAACGCTATATAACAAGATGAAAAAATATAACTTATAGATTCAACATATTAATAATCTTACATTTAAATTATCGTATCATAATATGGAAAAGAGGTTATATATAAAACTGACCCTGCTACTATTGATGTTTGGTGGTAGCTTCACCTTAATATTTCACTTTTACAATGAATCAAGCTATATACTTACATCTGCTGCGTCTATTGCATCTGCTGCACTTGCGCTGTTGATACTAACCTTTCAGCTTGATGTTATAAAAAAGATGAAATATATTATTGAGGCGATTGATAATAAGGATTATATGTTTTCGTTTGTTACAAACCGCAAACGTAGAGATATAAATAGCTACCTCAACACTATCCGAGAGATGCTTGAAAATGCACGTAAAGAGGTCGAAGAGCGTGAAAGATATTACCACACCGTGCTCGACAATATCAGTAGTAGCGTTATCATAACTAACCAAAACAGCAGTATCTTAAAGCTCAACAAGGCGGCTAAAACACTTTTAGGTTTAGATAATATCAGCCACATAAACAACCTATCTAACTACTACCCTGGCATGAGCGAGGCATTCAACAGCGCCGCAGTAAACTCATCAACCAGTTTCTCATTTACCACCGAAAAAGATCAATTTAAAATTAGCATACAACTCACCATCTGGCAAAATGCTACACAAAAGCTACATATATACACCCTCAGCAATATATCTAGCGAACTAGAGTATAAAGAGCTGGAGTCATGGAGCCGACTAAGCAAAGTATTAACCCATGAAATAATGAACTCGCTAACACCTATTATATCTATAAGCTCAAGCCTAGTTGAAAACAAACATATCGAAGATAGTGATATTGCTACGGGGCTAAACGTTATACATAACACCAGCAACTCACTTGTAAAGTTTGTTAATAACTACCGACAACTGTCACGAATCGCCACCCCTGAAATGGCACCAGTGTATGTTAAAGGTATAATTGATAATGTTGTGGGACTGTATGATAATATTGATAGCAAGATTAAGTTTAAAATAGTTATCAGCCCTGAAAATTTGATGATATACGCCGATGAAAATCAGATTATACAGATAGTTATAAACCTCGTTAAAAATGCTATTGAATCTATTATTAACGGTGAAGATAGCGATAATAACTGCGATAGTAAGAACTGCCAAGGTGTTATAAATATTGAGTGTTACAGCAAAGAAAATGAAGATGTAATTATAAAAATATCAGATAGTGGAGGGCGAATAAGCGAAGATGCCGCAGAGCATATCTTTGTACCGTTCTTCACAACCAAAAGCGGTGGTAGCGGCATTGGGTTGAGTGTCTCACGCCAGATAATGAGGCTACACAACGGCTCTATAGTATTGATTCAAAATAGTAAATCAAAAAGTTTTGTATTGACCTTCAGATAGGTCAAGTTTTAAACACGTTCAATGCAAAAAAAAACTGAATATAAATTAAAAACGTCTGCCGAACAAAGGCAGACGTTAAATATTAAGGTGCTCAACTTTCTAAGTTACCGAAAGTAGTTTTCAGCAAACACTCTAAAAGCGGCAACCTACCGATACTGTAAATGCTTTATTGAAAGTTTTAGATTCTTGATTAAGCCCGTTATCATTTTGGATTCTTGATGCGTTTATTAAATCTCTTTCATAACCAAGTGTAAGGTTAATCATTTTCCAATCAAAGCCTAATGCTAAACGAAAACCTACATTTGAACGCATAAGCTCACCATCATCACCATATACAACATTATCCTGCTGAGCACTTAAAAAATCATCTAAATCTGAATTACCAGTAGTTCCTGAAAGCTTATAATCACCATTAAATCCATAGTTGTAGTATACACCAACTGCTGGAACAATGTTGAAATCATAACCTAGCTTAATACGATAGTTAATCAATAGAGGAACTTGAATGGTTGAGAGGTTTAACTCTAAAACAAGTGGTTTATCGTCATAAATAGCTCCCTTTTCAGAGTAGTAAAGCCCAGTTTCAAGATACAAAGGTATAGAAGAAAACAATAAACGCTGATACGATACACCTATGTTTAGACCATATCTATTTGAGGTATCTATATCTAAGAATGTATTACTTATTGAGATATTAGATGCGTTCATACCCACATCGACACCAAAGATATTTTCTTTAAATTCTTGTGCTGTTACAGATGAGACTGCCCCAAATAGTAACAAAAATAATAGTGATTTTTTCATTGTTTGAATGTTATATTACTGTCTGAATAAAATAATTGATATGTATATATTTAAGCTAATAAAACGGAGAAAATGAGTAAAAAAGATTAGAATTGATGTATCTATGAAAAATAAAACTGATAAAATAAGATACCATAATAAGAATTGTACTATTGTGTGTTACTGTTCAAGATTTCAGGTTAATGACGACCTAAATGTATTAAAGGTCGCACCTCCTCAAATCTAAAATTTATAACTAACATAAAATATCAATATATAAGACTAATCACTTGCTAAAATGGAACTGAAAGCAATATTACAACATCTACTATTAATAAAAAGGTTAGCGTATCTTTCAATCTTTAAGAATCAAAAAATACGCATAACCAATTTATATGTGTAATGGATTAAAATCCACTAGCATAGATTAAATATCTAGACTAACGTCTACAAAATCACCCCAAGGCTCAAGAGATGCAGTAACGTCAAGAGAACCATAAATCGCAGGATTCTCAGGATCTGTACTTCCAGCATTGATAAGCTTAGTGTTTAGTCTTAATATGCTGTTTGCATTGATATTTAGGTCAGTTTTAACCTCTCCCATGAAATAAACCATTGCGCCAGCAGTAAGAGGGGTTGTGTTAGAAGGCTCATATCCTATTCCTGCATAGATACCAATTAAGATATTCATTTTTTTAGCAAGACCTGTGTGCGGTAAGATGGTGAAATCTTGCCAAGCATGCTTACCACCAGTTACTTCTGCAGTTGAAAGAACAGCTGTTCCAGCGTCATAACCAGTAGCTGGTTTACCTATCATTTGGAAAGAACCTAAGTGCAGAACACCATCATTTTCAGATGATACAGCTTGTGCATTACCTGCTACTAAAAGACTAGTTTGCTTGCTAGTTTGACGCATCATTATACCATTTTTAGCATTAGAAAAGTCAAGCTTACCAACATTAACTGCCTTATTTTGCTCATCTGCCATGATAATTCTCGCCATTGAAATAGCACGTGCTAAAACAACAGTAACTGTAGAATTACCAGTTCCTGGCTTATTGATTGTTGCTTTGTTACTCACAAAGAAATCCTTTGGAGAGTAAAAAACACTAGGTGCTGCTACAACAGGATCTGTAGTTGCTTTTGGTGAATTAAAAGAACCAGCAGTTGTTGGAGTTGTACGAGGAGCAAGACTGAAAAGAAGTTCTGACAATTTCTGACCATTATAACTTCCTGGAAGGTCTTCTGTAACTAAACCCTGCTGAGAAGTAACTCCTGCAGTCGCAGATTCAGCACCAGCGTCAGGACGAGCATTCATAACAGCTACAACGCTAGTAAAAGTGTCAGGAACATCATTCACGGTACCTGAGATCAATCCACCAGCAGTTGCTGCATCAATCATTGCTTGAGTAACAGCAAATTGCTTGTTTAATTGGAAAGTACAATCAGCATCAGTTGAAAGTGTAAACAAAAGGTCAATAACATCACCAGCTTTGAATGCAGTGATTGGCTTGACAGTACCTGGGGCTTTTGTAACACTTGGATCGTTTCCTCCGATACCAAATTTAAGTGTTACTGGTGCTAAAACTACATCGTCTACTAAAGACTTCTCTTGACAAGAGAACATTGATCCAGCTAGGAACAAGGCAGAAATACTGTAAACTAATTTTTTCATAATTTGTTGTTTTTAATTAATAAATTGTTGTTGATAAATTGTTGTTAATAATTATTGTTGATTGTTGTTATTGTTATTTAGCGCTAACTGTGCTACAGTTAATCAAAGTAAAATAACCACCTTGACCAACATTTACTTATAAGTAATAATAAATGATGCTTATCGCATAATTGAATATTGCATCAATAGCAATAAGCATCATTATAAATTAATAGATGTTGTTCAAATTAGTTATCTCAAACATAGACTTACTAGCCTCTGGACTTATTGAGATAGGTAAAGCATCTGTACCAACTTTTGCCTTTTCGATCTTTATACCAACAGTTTTAATTTTGTCGCTCTTATCTGCATTATACATAAGGACTCCATCAATATTAACTGCACTAGAAGTACCATCACCCCAAATGCGAGCATTATGAAGATTCGTAAAGATGTAATCTTTGCTTAACTCTGCTGTAGCTTCTGCATCAGTTGAAAGGCTAACTATGACATCACTACCACTGTTATTAGTCAATAACGCACCGTCACGAGCTCTAAGAAGAGACACTTTAAACAGACCTGAAACGATGTTACTTGTCTTACCAATATTACCCAAAGACTCTACTGCTACCATTGCAGGTTGGTCATATAGATCACCTATTGAGATAAGCTCATCACCCATAAAGCTAATATCAGTATCACTCATAGCATAAACCTTGTTAAACTCAATAACAACAGTTTTTGTCGACTCATAACGAGTATCTTCAAGAGGAATAACTTCAAAGTTACCATTGTGCTTAAGAGTATTAATTGTAACTCTTGGAATTCTACCTTTTTGGAAATCAAGATCATCTGCAGAACCTTTAGCATACACACCATCGATAACGATATCAGCACCTGTATCATTAGTAAGTGGTGTACCATTAGTTTTGTAGATACCTAGCTCATAGTTAATATTGCTACCACCCTCATAACCTGGAGTAGTTGAATTTAATCTTACAATAACTGGTTGGTCTTCGATTACTGCCTCACTCTTACCACGGATAACATAACTATCTTTAGCATTTGAAAGGTTTAGAGAGAATACACGATCACCCTCTAGCATATCATTTGACTTAACTGGAACTTCTACAACATATTTACGTAGATACTTCTCAGTTCTGTCAGAAGAAGGAATAAAAGATAATGTTCCTTTAACTGGGTTGAAGTTGCGACCAATTTTGGCAGTTCCTTCGTGAGTTATATAATCTACACTAACTGGAATCGGTGCACCCTCATTTGTAAAAGAGAAACCTGATAGGTTAATTGTAAACACTGCATTTGTAATACCATTGATTGGCTTTAACACTTTCACATCACTAACATAAATACCGTGTGCAAGCTTAGCTAAACGACCACTCGCTCCAACAAATACAACACTACCATTAACAGGAAGTATAGCTTGATTA
>CAMQVM010000018.1 GCA_947038135.1 uncultured Rikenellaceae bacterium | reverse complement strand
TTCATGATTTCAACAAGTACACCTCCTGGTTTCATGCCAGCTAAGCGGGTTAGGTCTACAACAGCCTCGGTGTGACCTGGACGACGTAGAACTCCTTTGTCTTGAGCCATTAATGGAAAAATGTGCCCTGGGCGACCTAGATGCTCAGGCTTTGTGTCGTCTGCAACTAAAGAGCGTAAGGTTATAGCTCTGTCTGAAGCACTTATGCCTGTGGTGCAGCCATGAAGTAATGAGTCGACTGATACAGTAAAAGGTGTAGCGTGCAGAGAGGTGTTGTCGCCAACCATCATCTCTAAACCTAGCTCTTTGCAGCGTGTGCGAGTAAGTGGTGCGCATATAAGCCCCCTGCCATGTCTTGCCATGAAATTTACCATCTCGGTAGTGATTGTCTCAGCTGCTGCAATAAAATCGCCCTCGTTTTCACGGTCTTCGTTGTCTACAACAATAAGTAATTTTCCTGCTGCTATATCTACTAAAGCCTCTTCTATTGTATTAAGTGATGTTGTTTTCATTGTTTTTTATTTTAGTGAAAAAATTATTATTTTTTTGTTTTATCTTTACCTTCTGTAAAAAGCAAATTATTTTTTAAGAAGATTGTTTAATTTTGTTTTAATAGCAGATTTTATTTTTGAAAATCTGCGTATGTATGACCCCGTGTCTAAGAGTGAGGAGTCGGTGGTGGATTTGTATGTTAAGAACAGTGCTATTGGTGCTAGTATAAAAGAGGATAGCCATACACCCTGAATAGCGCTCCATGCACCATCACGAACTAATTTTTCGCCCGTAAGTGTTATGATGTAATAGATAATGAAAAATAGTATGGAGATGATAATAGGTGCTCCAAAACCACCTTTTCGGATAATTGCTCCAAGAGGTGCCCCTATCAGAAAAAAGATGATGATAGAGATTGGTAAAGAGAGCTTTTTGTGGTAATCGATTAGCGAGCTGTATAGTGTTATAGTGCTTGTGCGTATGTTGTTATGCTCGCTTGCTGCAAAATATTTTATGTTGTTGAGCATTGAGGATGCCCCGTTTAACACCTCACTTTTATCTTTAATTGATAGCGTGTCAAACATAATATTGTCACGAGTTAAAATTTTATGTTTTAACTCACGTATAGAGTCTGTCATGCTTATAACAGTGGTGTCACGAGAAAATAAATAACGCTTCATTACCCCATCTGAAAATGATTTTAGCTTATCTTTAACCACAATGTTTAATGAGTCGATATTGGTATCTAGCTCATTGATGTTTAGTGACATTGAACCCTGAGAATTTACAGGTTCATCTGAACGCTCGAAGTTAAAACCATCAAGCTCAACAAGGATCTCTTGCCTGTCAAATTTATGAAGCCGTAGCGTGGGTGCATTGTACCATGCATAGGTGCGATTGCCTTCGTAGGTGTGACCATCAAAAAGTACAACCTGAAGAAACTCTTTGTTGTGTGATAAAGAGATGTAACCTGAATCTGCAATTATCGTGTTTGGTGAATTTGCGTTTCTAATATCATATATCAATACGTTATTTAATAGACGTGTAACAGGGTCTTGAGTCTCTACCCGAACAGCAAGGTTAGGTATGCCGTCAAAAAACACACCATCTTTAAACTCAATATGTTGCCTTTGTCTTAGTATATCATGTCGTAAGAGGTTCATTTTAGTGTAAGAGTAGGGCACATAGTTATTTATAATAAAAAAACTAGTTATTGAAACTATTATCGCTACAATAAATATTGGCTTGATAATACGAGGTAGTGATAAACCTGAAGCTTTAAGTGCCAGCAACTCGTTGCTCTCTCCCATGTTACCCATAGTCATAATTGCTGCTAATAGAGTGGCTAACGGAAGCCCCATAGGGATGAGCGTACTAGTAGCATATAGTATAAACTCAGCTATAACTATTGCAGGAAGCCCCTTTCCTACCAACTCGTCAATGTACAACCATAGAAAGTTGAGCATTAATATAAAGGTGACAGTGAAAAAAGTCATCACCATAGGACCTAGATATGATTTTAATATAAATTTATTAAGTGTTTTCATCAATGTATTGCTAGTTGCAGAGGCGAGATTACAGTGTTTTGTTTTAGCTATCCTCTTTAATGGTTTATTAGTTAAACGACAAAGATACAAAATATTATTGTTTGTAAAAAAAGATATTTAAAATAGTGATAAAGTTATTGATTATTTCATAAGTACAATATAATTTTAAATCTTTTTTGTAGACTTAAAAGCTTTGTATTCAGCATATAAGTGCTTATTTAGTGAATTAAGAAACATTTTTTATTACAATGTGGTTTCAATCGGGTATTGTAATAAGATACCTTTGCATCACTAATTATAATCAATGTGATAATATGAAAAAAAAGGAAATTAGCGCTTTAAAAGCAGTGCAGGTATCAAAAAATGCTAGTTTAGGTAGTGGTATGAAATCTAGTCATCAAGTAGAAACAAAAGATGGTGTACAAGGTGATATTGTATGTAAAAATTGCCTTGAGTATGAACAAATTTTGATGAATATCGGGCGAGATATATCAAAAGTCCACCCTGAATTAAGTGAGCTGAATATCCATGATATGTTACATGGAGTGCTTGAGAGTACTATTTATAGCTCTGAGTTATGTCAAAAGATGTCAGATCAAAATAGAACAATTGCACAAATTTTAGTGTCGAACCCACGATT
Source organism: uncultured Rikenellaceae bacterium (assembly GCA_947038135.1). Taxonomy (GTDB): domain Bacteria; phylum Bacteroidota; class Bacteroidia; order Bacteroidales; family Rikenellaceae; genus CAMQVM01. Next base: position 10,255 of record CAMQVM010000018.1, on the reverse strand, counting down.
ATATATTTTTATCGAAGAATTGTTAAAAGAGACGCCTATTAGAGTCGCACTAGTGAAGAGTGACCTAGTAAATGTAGCTCCATTGGAAGATGAAGACGATTATGATAGCTACAATTTGGCAGTGGCACAGAGTAGAGAACGACGTCAAACTTTGAAAATGAAAGCGCAACAGAGGCTTGATAAATGTGAAGAGTGTGGCGAGGTAGCCCATAAGTTTTATGAGGATAATGAGATCGAAGAAGAGGAGGTTTCTAAATTTGTTGAGTTTCTTGATAAAGTGATCGAATCGGTGTTTGATGCTGAAATAGACCGAGAGCTTATTGAGGCTATGTGGAAAGCATATAGTTTTGAAAAAGAGGTTAAGCAGGCTAGACAACAAGGTGTTGTAGATGGTAAAAATGAAGTTATTGCTGTTAGAAGGCACTCAAATAGTGACGGGTTGCCATCTTCTTCGTCGGGTGGTGTAATGCGTGATGAGGCTAAATATGAGGGGTATATACAAAAACTGTTAAGTAGAAAATTTCAATAATAACGTAGTTTTGTAGCGCTGTATACCAACTATTCTTTTTACACTTTATATATATATAATTCTAACTTAAAATTTTTTTATGAAAAACAAACAGAACACACAAAGACTATTACTGTTAGCAGTAGTCTTAGTAGCAATAGTTGCTACACTATTTGATGGCGCTGCTATTGCAGGAACAATCGTAGCTTTTGCTGTTATTGGTGTGCCAAGCACCTCGACAGTGACAGTGGCAAACTCAGAGATGAGCTCGCCCGATTTAACTCGCGAAGATATTTCGTCGTCGGTTACAATGATGATGCCGTCAAGAACACCACTTGATACCATTATCAGAAATTTAAAACACAACAAAAAATGTGAGTCTCAAAAAATCGGGTACTATCAAGCATCGTATAAGCCTATATATGATACTTTTGACTCTTCAGCCGTTGGTGATGGTAGCTCGGGTGCTGCTTCTGCGAGCTCTTACACATACACCTCAGGCAATGGAGCTGTTACTCTTTATGTCAAGATATCTAATCCGGATATTTGGCGAGCTCATGACACATTTGTTCTTAGAGACCTTACACTCCCTGGTAAAAAAGGTGAGTCGGCACTTGGAGACACAACAACACATATTGATGATGTGATGTTTTATGTAGTGTCAAAATCGGGTAATGTTCTCGAGGTTATTGCTGTTGGTGGTGTGCGAGGTAAAAAAGGTGGCGCATTAGCTTCAAAGTTTGTGATTCCAAATTTCATAGCTTCAAATGAGATTATCAGAATGGGACAAGCAAAAAGTGAGTTGTCTATCAGCACAGAGCCTTTCGCTATCTATCCTGAAATAAGTTGGCAATATTGCCAAAACTTCATGGCGCAGATAGAAGAGTCTACTTTTCATAGACTTACAAAGAAAGATGTAGCGTGGGGATTTACAAATTTTGAAACTGTAAATATCCTATCTATGAAGATGGAGATGGAGCTCTCAATGTTGTTTGGTCAAGAGGGTGAGTATACTGCTGGTAATGATCATACATATTTTACTAGAGGTATTACTCGTGATATCGAGAAGGTGGTTGAGTATGGTAAAGGTGCTGGCGACAGAACAATTACCAAAGAGAACTATAACAACTGGTTGAAAGAGGTGTTTGATGGTAACAACGGATCAACAAATAGAGTGCTATTTGCGGGGTCTGGTTTATTAAAATCGCTATCTATGATAGATGAATTTGATAAAACATTGACATCAGTATCAAAAGATGTGACACTAGGGGTAGATGTTAGGAAAATACACACCTACTTTGGAACTCTTGATGTAGTGTTAGCTCCTCTGTTTAGAGAGGCTGGATGGGAAGATCATGGTTTGATACTTGACCTTGAACATGTTGTAAAGCACGAATTTGTGCCTATGAGTATCACAAACCTAGACCTTAAGAGCTCTGGTACTAAGAATGCAGATGCTAAAGTGATTCAAGAGGTTAGCGCATTAACAATGTGTTATCCAGACTGCCACTGTATTATTAAACCTAAATTATAATAAAATTTGGTCTGCTTTAATTGTAATTTTAAAGCAGACCTTTTCTAAAATCTATTAAAATCAATTTTTATGACAAAAAGATATATTTCACTCAACTCACTAAATTTAGTGACTGATGTAACTGTTGGAGATAAAACAGTATCAATACGATTTAAGGGTGGAGTAAATACCCCATACAGAATTAATGGGTCGTTTGTTACAGCAAATAAAGTGCTTCAAGAAGCTATCGAAAGTGATAGTAGTTATGGTAAATCATTTATAACTTACGATATAGAGGTGCCTCAGCCTGAAAAAACCGCTAGTAGTAAAGTAGTAAATAAAGTAATTGAGGTGCCAAGTATCAAAACGGCACAGATGGCAATTGAGTGGGTACGTCAAAATTTGTCGGTTGACCTCGCTTCAAATCTGCCCTCTTTGAAAATCAGACAGTTTGCTGTATTGCATGGTTATGATTTTCCAAAACTTAAAATTAAATAACTATTATTAATAGATGAAGATATGACACACAGTGATATAATTAGAAAGATAAGGGAGAGGATAGACGAGGTGGGTATAAATGAAACAGTATCATTGAATTTTCCTATTGATGCTTTTATTGTTGAGGCAGCAAATCAAACTTTAATGAGTGCCCCGATACATTTAGCAAATAATGTGTATGACTTCTCTACCTCTATAGCCCATAGTATTGGAGATGGATCTGGATTTGTGGATATGCCCACTAATCTTGTACGTGTTCTTCGATTTCAAATGCTAGGGTGGAAACAAGAGGTGAGAGAAGTTACACCTTTAACATCAGAATTGCTTAAAAGACAGACAAATAAAGTGACCCGTGCCAATAATTACGCACCAATAATAGCATTAGATAATAGCAGGTTGGTCTATTTTAATGTAGATGAATCTGAAAAACATATTATTAAAACAGCTATAGCACAATGTTTTGTTACCGATGTAGATGATTTTCCAATAGAATTGGTAGATGCCTTATCTTGGTTGGTGGCAAGTAAAACACTACAAGTGATGAATGAAAAAGGGTTGTCAGATAATGCGCTCTCACAATATATGTATATAATGTCTACTATTAAATAGAAGGAGAGAAAATATGAATATAACAATAGATAAAGAGAGCTTGATAGGTAATGTTTCAGCAGATGTAAATTCTAAAATAGATATATTGTTGAATAATGAAAAACTAGAGCCTTCAAATTATTATATAACAAAAAATCATCGTGCTTGGATAGAGAGGCAGCTGATTTTTGCAGATTACCAGGTACGTAAAATAATATTACACCTGTTGGATAAAGAAGAAAATGAACAAGATGAAGATGGCAAAATAGTATATATAGTTAAAATTACCCACTCAATGCAATCAATATATATGCCTGCTCAAATTGAAGAGTTATTGATAGATTATATTAGTGATAAATGGATGTCTGATAGAGGTTTAGTATCATCGCCTAAGTCGGCAATCAGCGCTGTTAATCTGCAAAGAGTATCGCATTTGTCGTCGACAGCAAGAAAAATACCTTATAGACTAATCTAAAACAATATGTATATAATAAAAGATACTGAGATTGATTTTATCTGGATAAATCATGAGCTAATCAATAAAGTAGTAGAATATAGTGCAATATACACCCAAAATGGTGGAGATGATGAATTTGATAAGATGGTTTTATCTCCTGGGGATATAGCCTTCTTTGAAATAATGGTTAATAAACACTTTGCAGCCCTTAGCTCTCTGTTTGTTAAGTGTAGCAACTTTAAGCAAGACTCTTTGTTTGTGGGTGAGCTTGTAGATGAAAAAATATCTGCTGGGTTTACAGTATATAGAAATATCGACCATACAGGGAGTCCGCTATATGATGTAAATAGAGTTATGATGCTTGATAAAATGAGTGAAGAGTATATTATAACATCTATATTGCTCGAGTGGGCTACTGTTAATGAGTTGTCGAAAAGAATTGGAGTGTTTGAGGTGTCAAAGAGTGAGGCTGAAAAAGAGATAAAAAATAATCTGTTTCATACTCGTGCCCCATCATATAAAAAGAGTTATTCATCAATATAAATAAGAAGATATGGCAGAGAAATATTATAAAGGAGAGGATATAGTAATTTCCTTATCGATGTATAAGAATGAGTTGCTGGATGAGAAGTTAGACCTGTCTACTAAAGAGGTAGACCTTTTACTATATTCATACTCAAATAATAAGGCACTAGTTGCTTCAACAGATAGAACAATCGCATCGTTTGATGTGTATATTGAGAGGGTTAGTAACTTTATTCTTAAAGTTACCTTTCCTGCGAATTTGACACTAAAACTGGGAACTGGTGGGGCACGAGTAGAGATAAAAATACGTAATAATGAGGATGGATCGGTGATAATTACAACATCGGACTCTATAATTATAGAAAATTCGCTAATCGCAACATTGATATAATCGTCTATGACAACAGAAGTAAAAGATAATTGTGTAATATCTAATATAGAACCTAGAGAGAAAGAGGCCGTGGTGCTTGTCACTAATCAACAGTCAGAGAGTAGTTCGCCTCACATATATGCGTGTTACAACAACCATATATCATCATCTTTGTATCATCACAGTAGTGTTATAGTGATTGGTTCAGATAGTGATGATTGTGATGGAGGATCTCACTCTAATGATGAAATATATCAAGAGATTGAAGAGGTGAGAGATGAAATGTTTGACAGCCTTAAGAAGTATCTGTCTATCAAAAAGTTTGAAGAGTATATAGCATCTTCAAACAGCTCGTCGCAGTATATAGACTATCTGAAAAAGAGAGATGTGCTTCTCGCTTCTAAATCAATGATGTCAAAAGGGACTTTTGTGATGTACTATGATGATGCAGGCTCAGGAGATATCGATGAGGGTGGAGGAACATATCTTCATAATGATCTGCAAAATAGAGATTATTTAGATTCACACCCTATATCTGCTATCACAGGTCTTGTTGATGTTTTGGCTCTTAAGTCTGAGGTGACGCATACTCATGATTGGGGGGGGCTGCTGGGTAAGCCTACAACATTTACTCCATCTGCTCATATTCATAGCTGGATCAATATTGCAGGTAAGCCTTCAACATTTACTCCATCTACACATTTTCATAGCTGGATTAATATTGCAGGTAGACCTTCAACTTTTACTCCCTCAGCACATACTCACTCACAATATGTAAATAAAGTAGCGGGGTATCCACTTGAAATAGTAAATAATAGTGGTACGTGGTGGCAGAAGATTAACACTGTAGACTCCACGGATTTACCTGTTCATAGATTTCAGTTTCAGGAGCGCCAAGGCAGCGTAGATTATATAGAGTTGTTTGGTGTAGATGGTTACGGTGAGTTGTATGCAAAGGGGCGTAAAGTGTGGCACTCAGGGAATTTTCACCCTAGCGATATTCAAGTTGGAGGAACCAACCTATTGATAAATTCTGGCAGAGGGTGGGATACTATTAATTGGCTTGTGGCTAAAGTTGTATTGGTACAAGATCATGGCTTAAAAGAGGGTGATCTTGTTACTGTAACTATTAAAGGAGCTGTACTTGCTACAGGCAAAAAGTATTTTGATATTTTCAACTCAGGAGGTACGGTTAGTCTGTTTACTGCTTATGCATCAGATATAAAGGATGGGTTAATTGTGAAGACGATAAAATGGAAAATAGGAACATCTTCAAATAGCTATCTTAATATCTACCATCAATCTTATCTTGTAACAGGTGTAAACTCTAAAATTGAATGGGTTAAACTTGAGCGTGGTAATAAAGGTACAGATTGGACTCCTGCACATGAGGAGGTGTGGAATAAATACAACTCAAATTTGTATACAGTAGACTGGAAAGCAAAAAATATTACCACTGCTGGTTCTGTAGTGATGTTCTCAACAGGTCTTTAATAATTAAAATGATGTTATGGCGTATAAAGATGTTCTACCCACAACAAATCTACAAGCAGTAGATGTTAGGGATACTATCGGGTGTCCCTCAAATAATTTAGCTCATTATTGCTGCATGGCAAAAAGTGGTGGAAAGCCTTATGGTAAAGTACATTTAGCTTTTGAAACAATTGAGGTTGGAGGCTCTCATGTAGAGGGGCATTTAATTGCAGGAGCAACTCCATATTTTAATATATACTCTAATAAAGCCCCTGGTAAATGGGTGATTTATGTGTCAGGTTTAGAGTATAGGCTTAAAAGAAATAGTTATGGCTCAGTGAATATTAATGGGGTTATGTTTGGATTGACTAGTTATTGCTACGATGCAGGAGAGTTTAGAGGTTATGTGGCAAAATCTAATGCCCCTTACATTGGTGAAGTTAAGGGTGTAAATATAGCAGAAGAAAATAATTTAACGGTGTTTTTCTATAGAGGTGACCATGATTGGTTTTCGGTGCTTAATGACTACTTTGAAGACCTGCTGCTTAATGAGCTATATGTAGGAATAGGAAAGGAGAATAATTCAAAGTCTGACTCAGAGATGATTAAATATGTAGACTGGGCGAAATGCTCCACTAGTACTGGTAGAGGGTCGGTTACAGTGCCAGTATACGGGAAACCAACCACCATATCACTATATGTGAAATTTTTCAGAAAGGTGGGAATCTCAGCAGTTGAGTATCTTATTACACTTCCTATGGAGAGTTCAGCAATAGGAAACGGAGGCTATAAAATACCTTTTATATCTAATATTGCATGGACAGACTACTATACTGAGCCTAGAGTGACAAAGACTATATTTCATACAGGACCTAATGAGTCTAATTATGGCGAAATCGTTGGTACTCGGTTTGTTGAAGTGAAGCGTAGCTTCTCAGACTCTAATTATTTTCACTTTGCTGTAAGAGTGTGTGCAGATAAAAAACTCTCTGAAATGGGCTCTTTTTCTGGAACGATAAAGTATCCAGCAAGCTCTGATGGTACGCCTGGAGGTATATATTTTGTGCCAACAGTGGCAATGGTGATAGGGGCAAATGTTACTGGAGCAGAGGCCTCAGCCAACCCTTCACTTAATGTGCGTGAAGAGACATGGATTGTGTCTAGTTCTATACCAAAGGGTATTTTTCCTGAGGTCGCAACTGAACCTTTTGATATGACAATTAAAGTATTTAACATTATTTTCGATTAATTAAAAAATAAAATTATGATTACAAAAACAGATGAACAAAGAGCTTTTACAGCAGAAAAAGAGAACAATGGCTATTTTATTACAGCAAAAGTGGTCGCAGATAGCAATGATGTGATAAAATCAATTGATACTGGTGATGTTTTTTTGGCAGATAGAAGTGTGCAGGTAGCAAACTTCTATAAATATTTAGATGCAAATACCTCAATAACTCTTTTTAATGGTGTGTCTATTAAAGATGTTGCTATTGAGATAGATATTTTTATTAATGAGTTAACTAACACTACTGTATAATGAAAAAAGGAGATGCTTTTATGTTAAATGCTATTTTAGCGAAAATCAAAATTACAGGCGAAGGTGTTTCAAGCGATACTCGTAGAGCGGTGATGAGTAGTAAAATCGCTGTGTCGGCTGTTGTGAAGAGTTTTGAGGAGGCTATACAGATGATTCAAAAAGAGTGTGATGGTGATGAAAATGGTAGTGTTGGCAAAGTTAGTGGTGAGGGAATTAACAAGGCTACTTACTACGGGCTTGTTAACGATATTGCTATTGAAGAGGTTGATATAGAGTTATCTAAAATTACTATCTGTCAGTTTGATACACTGCTCGACAAGGTTGAGCTTACTACTAATGATGTGGAAATGTTGTATAAATTTATGTTGTTAAATTAATTATGGATATGATAAATATTATAATCACTAACCTTGTATCTGTTGTGCTAGGACTGGGTGGGGCACTGCTTTTTTATCGCTCAAGGAGCAGAAAGGAGGGGGCAGAGGCTTATAGATTAGAGCTTGATGGGCTTAAAGATGAAATAACCTTTTTAAATGAAAGACTTGAAAAACTACGTGAGGAGACTGGCAAGTTGCGTGATGACTTTGTTGTCCTTAAGGAGTATTCAATGAATTTAGAGGTGGAGCTTATAGGAGCAAAAAAGTATAATAAATTAACAAAATCATTGGCTTGCCATAGTAGCGAGTGCAACCATAGAAAAGTAGACTCAGTGGGTCAATTAATGCAAATAATACAATAAGATGAATAGAAAGTTATCAGCAAATTTTACATTAAAGGAATTTATCAATTCACCTACGGCAACTGCTAAGGGGATTGACAACACTCCCTCAGAAGAGAATATTAAGAATTTAGCCTATCTTGTAGAGAATTTATTACAGCCTTTAAGAGATAATATAGGTAAGTCGCTTACTATAAATAGTGGTTATCGCTCAAGGTTATTAAACAGTGCAGTAGGCGGTGTGGTTTCATCGCAGCATCTTAAGGGTGAGGCTGCAGATGTCGGTTATTGTGAGCCTAAAAAGCTTCTTGGTGCTTTAGTGAGCAGTCGTTTACTGTTTGATCAGGCGATATTATATCCTACCTTTCTTCATCTCTCTTTAAAGCGTAGTGGAGAGAATCGTAAACGTGTAATATTAAAATAGAATGGTCGAAAAGTCACAATTAGTCTTAGTTAGTTCTCTGCTCCTTTTTTCATTTGGGTGCAGAGTCTCTAAGCCTATTATTATAGAGAGTAGTAAAAGTGATAGTGTATATGTAAAAGAAATTTTGCGAGATACTGTTGTTCATATAGAGGCTGACAGCTCATTGGTGCGTGCTTTGATTGAGTGTGATAGCATGGGAAGAGCGTATATAAGTCAGATTGTTGAGATGCGTGATGGTGAGAATGTATCTTCGCCATCGCTTGTTATTAATGATAATATTTTAACATCTACTGCGATTGTAGATAGCATGGAGATATTCATGGAGTTGAAAGACAAGCACAGCGAGCATATTGTAAAGGAGGTCGTTACACATGTTGTTGAGGTTAACTGTCTTACTGTATGGCAAAAAATTACCTGCTGGGTTGGAGGAACTTCAATAGTACTACTAATAGGTTTTTTTGGAAGGCTGTCTGTTGGTTATTTGATGAGGCAGTTGCGAAAATAAATAACTTAAGGTCGTTGTAAAACTTAAAAAATTTTAAGTCGGAGGAGAGAGTTGATAAATAGGTGAAATGCAAAGAATTGAGGGTTGAGGTTAAAGGAGCATATTTTAGTATGTGACTAGATCTTGACCCTCAAAATAATATAGTAGTTTTCTGTTTTGCAACTTTGTAGGATTTTGTTGAGGATAAATATTCTTTTGTTCATTGAGTGTTACCCGTGTCTTGAACGCTTAAATAAAGCTTGCTTTTTGTTGTTTCCTATTCACCTCAAAAGTATGACTTTTATTGACTTGGTAAATGGTCTTTTTTCGGGGGGTGTTATGCTTAATAATAAACTGTATTTTTGTTGAATTTTGTTACAGAGATATAAATTAAATCTAAATGTATAAAAAAAGACCTTTTAAATATGATAAGAATATTTGCAAAAACTCGATATTATTTGTAATATTGTAGTTAATATATAAAATATAATATTATGAATTACGATAAAGATAGCTTATACAGTGAGGCAATAACTGCTTGTGATCTTGCTTATGCACCATATTCAAATGTTGCTGTGGGGGCAGTGGCATTGTTAGAATCAGGAGAACTGGTGTCTGCTGGAAACTATGAAAACTGCTCATCGCCAGTGTGTATATGTGCAGAACACTCTTTGATATGTACTCTTAACAATATCAAAAATGGTGTTAAAATAGTAGCAATTTCAGTAGCTGCCAAGTACAATAAACAGTTGATAGACATTGCTCCATGTGGGAAATGCAGGCAGGTGTTGACAGAGTGTAGCAATCGCCAAAAGAGCCCTATTATGGTCTGCTTTAGTCATGAAGGCAAACTATTAAGCGTTAGTGCAGGTGAGTTGATGCCTTATGCTTTTGATGGTAACCTATAAGTAGACCACCTATAAATTGTAAACTGCTACATCATTTTCGGGGTTAGTATTTAGTCACATACTAAAGTATGCTCCTTGCATCCTAACCCTCAATTCTTTGCATTTCATCAATTTATAGGTGGTCTTGTCTAGTTTAAATTGCAAACTGCTACATCATTTTCGGGGTTAGTATTTAGCCACATACTAAAGTATGCTCCTTGCATCCTAACCCTCAATTCTTTGCATTTTATCAATTTATAGGTGGTCTTA
>CAMQVM010000017.1 GCA_947038135.1 uncultured Rikenellaceae bacterium | reverse complement strand
TGAAAGAGTTCAATTCGTCAGTTACCTGAAGAGCCAACTCTCTTGTTGGTACTAATACCAATGCCTGAGGGGCTAATGTTTCTGACTTGCTCACCTGTTCCAGGATCGGCAGACCATAGGCTGCTGTTTTACCTGTTCCTGTTTGAGCTTGAGCGATAATATCGTTCATGTTCGCTAGCAATACAGGAATTGTCAATCGCTGTACCGGAGAAGGGGTTTCAAATCCCTTTGCGTGAATGGCATCTAATGTCTGCTGTGACAATCCTAATGCCTTAAAATCTTCTAATTCGGTCATTCAATATATATAAATATGTTACAAATGTAGTTTAAATATATGTAACTACAAAATAAATATACCTTATATATAGCTCTTTAGCTCTTGAACGTGTTTATTCGTACTTTCAGATACCATGTTTAACACCTTTTCTTTAAATAAATTATCACTTAAAGCGACTCTGCTTATTAATGATATGTAGCTATTAAGTGTAAATCCATCACATTTATCTAAATTTAATATAATCAACCCTTTACAATTTAATACCTCTTTACCTGCTCTTATTTTGTGACCAGCGATCAATAATGCACATTTTACATATTGTGGGGTTGTTGTTGTGATCCACTTTTCAAAGTAATGATCGGCTAGTGGAGTTGTGGCAATAAGCGCTGAAAGGTGCATACATACTTCATCGTTTTGCCCCTCTACACCCCATGTTTCTACCTGCTCACAATCGACCTTTTCGCTCTCAGCTAGGAATATTGCAGAGAGTTTTAGCTCTCTTACTTTGGTATTGAATATATATTTGGCAAAATCGTTATCTTTGCTGGTCTTGGCGCAAATGCTTTTTATTGTAGGTGTCGAAACTCCATACGACAGCATCGCTTCACCACTACTATATGCCTTCATTGCATCTACTACTGCACCGTTCATCTCACGTCGAAACTCAGTCATCAACATAGATTTTATCTCTTCATATTTCATTTTTATATATTTAGATGTTTAATTATACTATATTTATTGTTACCTTTGTACAAAGTTACGAAAAATGATTGTATCTATTGTTATATTAAATTGGAATGGCGAAAAAATAATGCGCCGTTATCTCCCATCAGTGGTTGAACACTCTGATGCAGAGGGGTGTGAGGTGGTGGTGGCTGACAACGGATCTACCGATGCCTCTGTGAAAATGTTGCACGATGAGTTTCCATCTGTAAGGGTGATTCAGCTCGACCAAAACTACGGTTTCACTGGCGGGTATAACCGAGCCATAGCAACACTAAGTTCTAAATATGTTTTACTGCTTAACTCAGATGTAGAGGTTACACGAAGGTATCTTCAACCTCTGCTCGCCACAATATCTGCATCAAATGATATTGCTGCAGTGATGCCTAAAGTGCTATCTGATAGAGATAAAACAGTGTTTGAATATGCAGGTGCGGCAGGTGGATATCTTGATGTATTAGGGCTTCCATATTGCCGAGGAAGAGTATTGTCTAAAGTTGAAAAAGATGTTGGGCAGTATGATGGTGAAGCGCAAGAGGTATTTTGGGCTACTGGGGCAGCTATGCTTGTTCGCAGAGAGCTTTATGAAGAGCTAGGCGGCTTAGATGAGGAGTTTTTTGCCCACATGGAGGAGATTGATCTCTGCTGGAGAGCCAAAAACAGAGGTTATAAAGTTTTATGCAACCCACAATCAACCGTTTATCATTTAGGTGGTGCTACACTTGATAACGGATCGCCTTTTAAGCTATTTTTGAACTTTAGGAATAGTTTATATATGCTCTATAAAAATTTATATGGCATAGAGATGGTTTCTGTCATTTTTACTAGAATGTGTTTTGATGGTGCGGTGGCTGCTGGATATCTTTTGCTAGGCAAATTCTCATTCTTCAGATCTATATTTAAGGCTCACATTGCTTTTTATAGCTCATTACCCATGTTAAGAGAGAAGAAACAAGGATTAAAACCTACTACACGTGCTATAATGAACCCGCTTTTGATTTGGGTTTGGTTGAAGAATTTTTTCAGAAAGTAGTAAGATTAGGTGCTGAAAAGTCGTTCAATAAAGCAAACACAACATTATGAAAAAATATATAATTATCTCTATTTTATCAATTATATGTAAAATAGGATATGGACAAGAGGTTACAATATTAGATAAAATAGAAGAAATTACAAAAGACAAGAGGGTTGAAATAGGTGTTAGCATACACGACTTTTCAACAAATACAACAGTAACTTTAGAGGGAGATAGAAGGTTCCCTATGCAAAGTATTTTAAAACTTCCTGTTGGCATAGCTGCACTTAACAAAGTTGACAAGGGAGAATTTAAGCTTACACAATATACCGACATAACCAAAGAGAAATTACACCTAAATACTTGGAGCCCGATACAGAAAGAGCACCCAGGAGGAGCATCACTAACACTACTTCAGCTATTAGATTACACTATTGCAAAGAGCGACAACAATGGCTGCGACATAATAATAGATATGCTAGGGGGTGCACAATGCATTAATGATTACTTCAAAGACATTGGTATAGATAGCATTAATATCGAAGTAAATGAGCTAGAGCTGAACAGCCAGTGGAGTAATATGTATAGAAACTGGATTACACCAAACGGAGCAATTAACCTACTGAAACAAATACATAAAAAGGAGATCTTATCATCTGCTATGCACCACGAATTATGGCAGATAATGACCAACTCAAAAACAGGATCATTCAGAAAAAAGCTCCCTGAATCGGTGCTAGTAGGGAACAAAACTGGCAGTTCGGGATATAAAGATGGTGTGTCAATTGCTACAAATGACATAGGCATAATAATCCTACCAAACGGCAAAGCCATTGCATTTGCGATATTTCTTACAAATTCACATGAGGTGTCTGAGGTGAATTATGATATTATTTCAGATATAGCTGAGGCTATATTCGAAGAGTACTTTATGAATATTTGAAGTAATCATCATAGACACTATAGTGTTAATTGACAGTATAAAAACAGGAAACCTCACAGAATAAAGATATAATTTATGAATGGACAAAATACATCTTATGAGAACATTGAAAAATTGCAAACTGCTGACTGATTTCTATAATTTGAATTCAGTCACGTACTAAAATATGCTTATTATACCCTAATAATCAATTCTTTAAATGACATCGATTTATCAATTAGCTCCTCATGCTTGGATTTGTTGTTTTGTGGTTTTGCAACACCATCCTTATAAAAAAAACATACCGAAACTGCGCTTATTTCTCAAAACACAAGGGCGTAGCCATATTTTTCAATCTCCTCATAGTGAATTTAAATACGACCTTTTCCGAATAACTTTTGATACCATTTAATATTTCTTAACTGTTTTACATTAGATCTAAGAGCATTTATATCGCAAGACATGATATCATTACTTTCATTTAGAATAGATATTCTACTTATATAACCTTTAATTATATTATTTTGGCTTATTAAAACATCATTTAATCTCTTATTTTCTTCTTTGAGTTTATTTATACCTAATGACTTAAATTTATCACTAATGTTTAGAACAGATATTTTTCTTAAGTAATCATCATTTATATTATTGTTCTCTCTTATCACATAGTTTAACCTCTTACTTTCCTCTGAAAGTTCTAGTATTTTAATGCTTAGAGACTTATTTAACAGTTTAGTTTTTTCTATAAGTTCTTTCACATTACCTACTTCTACTTCAGAAGAAATCACAACATCATTTTTTGATTTTAATTCAACATTCAACGATCCTATGAACTCCAATGCTTTTATATATTTATATTTATAAGAAGCCAATTTATTCAAGTTTGTTATAAAAAAGCGTTTAAAGGAATCAAGTTCAATATCATTTCGATACTTAATTGCAGAAATAAAACTATTATATGAATCACTGAAGTTGTTCATATAAAAATTATTTATTGCTAAGGAGTAATACCTGTCGGCTTTTCCAGCTTTCAACTCTTGAATGATATTCTTTTCAGAAGTTTCTGTCCGAGAAAAACCCATGACATTTTTATCTACAATTATTGCACTCATAGGAATTATAGTATTCAGAACTAACCCATTGAATGCAGTACATCTACTCAATGCTACATAAGCTTGTCCCGAATCCCAAGATGAACCTACATCTGCAATAACTTTCTCGAATGTCAGCCCTTGACTTTTATGAACCGTAATTGCCCAAGCTAATTTTATTGGATATTGAACAAATGATCCTCTGACATCTGCTTCAATTTCTTTAATTTCATCATTCCATGAATATTTTATATTTTCCCAAGTTTCCAACTCAACTACTACAATTAGTGGTTCATTTTCTATGATAACTTTTACACTAATTATATCACCTTCAATGTTAATTACTTTGCCCATTTTGCCATTATACACGCCCGTTTTAATGTTTTTGATGAACATAACTTGCGCTCCTTCTTTCAAATTAAGCACTTTATCAGTAGGAAACAAATTATCTGGAAACTCTCCAGTGATAGTCGCATTAAATGTTTCGACAGAAGTTGTTAACTTATCTAATTCTGTATCATTTGCATATTTAACCTTCTTATTGTGAGTGGCTAATATTATATAATGCTCATCTTCTCTAGGCTTGAAATTAGGGATGTATCTTGAGTTAAGAAGCTTTAAATCATTGTCTGACATTTGATTAATCCTGACTCTATTTAATAGATCAATAAAATTTTGCTCTTTTTGCCTGTATATTTTCTTTAGTTCTATATGCATAAGTTTATGCTTTTGCACAACTTTTGAATCAAAGAAGAACGGACTATTATAATATTTACTTAAAATACTCCAAACATCAGACTGGGCAATTGGAGGTAACTGAAAAGCATCGCCTATAAGCAGAACTTGCACTCCGCCAAATATCTTATTGTTATTTCGAAATGTTCTTAGTAATGAATCAATGACATCTAGTGTATCACATCTAACCATAGAAATTTCATCAATAACAAGGATTTCCATACTCTTAATTAATTTCACTTTACCCTCACCAAATTTAAAATTGTTATAAACAGTACTCATATTACTATCATTATAATCGACCCGTGTACGCAAACGTTTATCATTATATGCATACGGACCTAATTCTAACTGAAAAAAACTGTGTATGGTCTCTCCTCCTGCATTAATAGCAGCAACTCCTGTAGGAGCCAAAATAACAATATTCTTACCTATATTATTCTTTAGATATTTCAAAAAAGTGGTCTTTCCAGTTCCTGCCTTTCCAGTTAAATAAACTAATCTGTCTGTATCATTAATGAAACTAAAGGCGTAATTGAATTCTTTATTGTCTGTATCTAATTTCACTCCATCAACGGTGAAATTATCAGTGTTATTATTTTTCATTATATACTTGTTATTATAATAGAATAATTTTAATGTCTATAATTCAAAGAAAGAGATAAAAGCGACTAACCAATTTTGCAACAATAAACCATTAATTACTAAAAATAGCCTAATCCTTTAAATAATATACAAATATACTTATAAAAAATAAAACAACCTCATAATTATCCAATAAATAAAATTTATGGTAATGACACATAGGGGTTAAAATTCACTGGTAGGACAAGTTAACAAAGTGATTACAGTATTATAAGTTGTATAACACAAAAATCAAGTTATCTAAAACTACAATAATATTTTAAATAAACTTGCTATTTATCTTATTCGTGTTAATTGAGGTGGTTGCAATATAAGAAAATTACAAGCTATAGGAGAACGTTGAAAATTAAGAAATAGAGACCATTGCAAAATTGAGAAACATCCAAATAGGAGGAGACTGTTGACAAAGAGACTAAAGACAGGATATAAAATTAATTTAGTATATTACTAAATCAAAATAAGAAATGTATTTTTCGAAGTTTTACAAAGGTATAAACAAGAGATATTTTAATATGCAAAACCGGGTGATACTACAGGTACTAGGTACTACCTCCAGCTTTTAATCAAAAAGAACTGAATAAAACCATAAAGCTCCAAGCGACCTAAAATCATAGCAAGAGAGCATACCACTTTGGCACCATCAGGCAAGCCAGAAAAATTACCTAGCGAGCTAACACCACCAAAACCAGGTCCTACATTACCTAAACACGTAGCAACAGCAGTAAAACTGGTTATCAAATCGACATTCATAGCCGTAAGAATAAGCGTCCCCACAAGAAGAAACATAAGGTAAAGAGAGATAAAGATAAGCACTGAATGAATCAAACTATCTGAAATAGATACAGAGTTTAGCTTAGGCTTTATTATAGCATTTGGATGTTGTAGTTTAAGTGTTTGTGAGCGAAAAGTTTTAAACAAAATCAATACCCTGTCAGCCTTGATACCACCCGATGTAGAGCCTGCACAAGCGCAATGAAGAGTGTAAAATATAAGTAGTAAAACAGACAGTGCTGGCCATGCTGCAGTATCTACCGTAGCAAAGCCCGTAGTGGTAATTATTGATATAAACTGAAACGAGGCATAGCGCAACGACTCTACAAAAGAATAAGAGTTGGTTAGATATAAATTTGCTGTAATAATAAGCGTACCTACCACAATAGACATAAGATAGTAACGTGCAACCTCAGACTTTAAAACACCACCTTTTTTATTAGCAAAAGTAGCAAATAGCAAACCGAAGTGAAGACCAGAAATAATCATGTACACCATGACAATAACCTCAATAGCAAGGCTATCGTAGTAGGCTATACTCATATTTTTGGTACTAAACCCACCCGTTGCAACAGTAGATATAGAGGTACAAACGGCATCAAACCACGGCATTCCTGCAAGCCCTAAACAAATAGTTTCAGTAGATATCAAAAAGACATATACAAAGAGTAGAATCTTGACAATTTTATCTATTCGGTACTTATAGTTATCTTTAGCTAGAGGCGATATCTCTACATTTGATAAAGAGACCTTAGCCCTGCCTGCCGATGGAAGTATAGCTAGTGCAAATATGATAATTCCAGCGCCACCAATACCATGTGTGCAGCTGCGCCAAAATAGAAGCCCATTTGGCAAAGCTTCAACATCCATTAGCACCGTAGAGCCTGTTGTGGTGTAGCCCGATGTACTTTCAAACCAACTATTAATAAGAGTAAACTCTCCCCCCCATAACATATAAGGAATCATACCTACAAATGATGATGCTAACCACGCTAACACAACAATAAGATAACTCTCTTTGTTCTGAATATTAGTATCTGATGGCACGAATATAAGCGGAAAAGAGCCTAACATAGCCGTAAGCAGTGCTGATAGCACTAAAGGGTAAAAACCTGTATCAACATCATTAAACAATGAAATCATGGCTGAGACAGCCATAAAACCAGCATTTAAAAGTATTGCCAAACCTGTATATCTGAGTACTATTGATAATCGCATAATTATATCTATATTTAAGACTATATAACCTGCAAATATACAAAATAAAAAAGCCACTACAAAATAGAGAGGCTTGAAATATTAATAACTACGGTATATTTTTAGGTTTACAGACCCTTACATAAGCCTAAAACTACATCATAATTAACTACATAACAGATATTTACACTAAATAATATCTGTTAACAATTAACAAGAAATTAATATTAAAGAATCTTATATTAATGCAAAAGTGTGCTGAAGAGAGAGCTTCAACACACTTTAATTGTGATAACTAACAGTATATTTTTTTAGTCTACCTTAAAACCATCTTTATCATTACTTTTAATCGTGAATTTCTTCTCAGCTGAATTCATAGGATCGATATAATCAATATGGAACGTTACAACTTCAGATATATCAATGATGGCAGATGATCTGAAATCGAAATTCACAAAACCTTCAGCGTAGGATGCGAAACTAGTATTGTCACGATCGAAATTGCTAGGTTTGAAATATAATGAAGCAAACACTTCAGTAGTGGTAGACTTCTTAGCATCAACAACAAGATTAACGCTATAAAACTTTGGTGTTTCATTATAACCAATTTTGAAACCCATGTTGAGATAATTACCTCCAAACCAAACCATACCTGGTTTAATATGCTTAGAGCCTAAGCTATCTTGCATAATAGGAGAGGCGATCTCTTCAGGTGTCAGCTCCATTACTTTAATAGTAGACACAAATTCAAGACTCACAAACTCACCTGTTATTTCGGTTGCACCAGCAGGCTCGTCACCTGTACGTGTGTAAAAAACACTAACACGCTTGCCTTCGTGTTCAAGCAGTAACCCATTAGGGAAATTAGACAACCTAACAACTGGACCTCTATCGTCAAGAACAGTAAATGAGTTTCCTGGAATGATAGAAGTAATACTACCTAATGAGTTCCATACAGACTCATTTTCAGGATTACATGACGCTAGAGTAACAATTGATACTAGTGATAACAATAATAATTTGATCTTTTTCATTTTTTTATATTTAAATTTATTTAATAAGGGCAATATCTAAAACCTCCATAATATTCGAGGCGTAATGCATAGTAATACCTGCCAGATACTCTTGTTTAATATCTGCAACATCTTTTTTGTTGTCAGTACTAACAATAATATCGGTTATACCAGCACGTTTTGCTGCAAGAAGCTTCTCTTTAAGCCCACCAACAGCCAACACCTTGCCTCGTAGGGTTGTCTCACCAGTCATTGCTATACGCTCTTGCAATTTACGATTAGTAAGCAGCGAAACGATAGATGTAACCATAGTGATACCAGCGCTAGGTCCATCTTTAGGAATAGCACCCTCTGGCACGTGAATATGTATATCTGTCTCTGCAAATATTGAGCTGTCAATACCTATATCCTCACAATGAGCCTTAACCCACCCTAAGGCAATTGTTGCCGACTCTTTCATAACATCGCCGAGGTTACCTGTAATAGTAAGCCCTCCTTTACCTTTATGCTTGCTAGACTCAATATAAAGGATGTCACCTCCTACTTCTGTCCATGCTAAACCTGTAACAACACCTACAAAATCGTTACCCTCATACATATCATACTGGTAGCGTGGAACACCTAACACCTTCTCTATAACCTCTTCAGATATAGAGGCTTGTATTTTCTCTTCAAAAGCAATCTGTTTAGCTCTATAACGTGCCACCTTAGCTATCATTTTATCAAGAGTACGTACTCCCGACTCGCGAGTGTAATTCGAAATTATAAGCTCTAATATTGTAGGTGTCATTTTAAACTGCCTAGAGGTAAGACCATGAAGCTCTATCTGCCTTGGAATAAGATGCTTGGCAGCAATTTGAACCTTCTCTTCCATAAGATATCCTGAAATGTTTATCATCTCCATTCTATCACGTAGTGCAAGTGGTATATTTGATATATTATTAGCCGTAGCAATAAATAACACTTTTGATAAATCATACTCTACATCAAGGTAGTTATCGTGGAAAGTGGTGTTTTGTTCTGGATCAAGCACCTCTAAAAGTGCTGATGCAGGATCACCATGGTTTCCTTTTGTTACCTTATCAATTTCGTCAAGTATAATTACAGGGTTTGATGATCCACACTTTTTAACTGTCTGAATTATTCTTCCTGGCATTGCACCTATATAGGTTCTTCTATGTCCTCTAATCTCTGATTCGTCGTGTAAACCGCCTAACGAAATACGCCCAAACTTACGCTTCAACGCCTTTGCAACCGACTTACCGAGTGATGTTTTACCTACACCAGGAGCACCAAACAAGCATATTATAGGTGACTTTAAGTCACCCTTAAGCTTCAAAACTGCTAGATACTCAACAATTCTATCTTTCACCTCTTCTAAACCAAAATGGTCAAGATCAAGACGCTTTTGCGCCTGCGCCAAATCAAGGTTATCTTTTGTAGTGAAGTTCCACGGTAGGTCTAAAAAGAGCTGTAGGTAGTTTATCTGCACCGAATACTCAGCCACTGCAGGGTTCATGCGCTCAAGCTTAGATAGCTCTTTATAAAACACCTCTTGAACTTCAAAGCTCCACTTCTTCTTTTTAGCAGCAGTGATCATATCATTAAACTCCTTGTCGGTGCTATCACCGCCAAGCTCTTCTTGTATAGTACGAAGCTGCTGCTGAAGGAAATACTCCTTCTGCTGAACATCAATATCGTCTTTTACCTTCTGCTGAATCTCATTTTTAAGACGCATTAACTGCTGCTCTTTTACAAGTATCTCAAACAGTAGCTTAGCACGTGCCTGCAAGCTTGGAGCCTCCAGAAGCTTTTGACGAGCTGCATCTGCAAAGTCGATATTTGAACATATAAAATTTACAACACCTCGTTTATTATCTATATTTTTTATCGCAAAAGTAGCCTCTTTAGGGAGGTTGCTAGACATAGATATGATATTTATAGCTATATCTTTAATGGTTTCAATAAGTGCATTAAATTTCAAATCTTCATCTACCTCTTCTTTTCCGTAGTCGGCATCCTGCAGAGTTTTGACCTCAGCCACAAAATATGGCTCAGTAGACACATAATTTACTATCTCGATTTTCTCGATACCATGAAGAATAGCTGTTTGGTTACCTCCTGGCATCTCAAGTATTTTAAGTATCCTTACTGCTGTACCAACTGAATGCAGGTCTGAAACATCAGGATTCTCAACATTTACATCTTTTTGAAGGACAGTACCAATAATACCACCCTCTTTTCCTATTTTATTTATTAGATCCAACGACTTTTTACGACCAATAGTAATAGGTGTAATACTCCCTGGAAATATTAATGATCCTCGTAGTGCAATTATTGGCAGTGAGTCTGGAATATCTTGCTCTGCCTGCTCCATGTGAGCATCCTCGATAGATATAATCTGACTTTTGATATCAGTGATATCATTTAAAGAAGATAACTCATCTGCGAAACTATATTTTTTTTTCATAACGTATATTCTCTTGTCTTATCCTTAATTAAATTTTGTACAAATATAATCAAATTTATCTGTATTCAAAACTGCAAGCCGTACTATGTCAATAAAATGACAATTTACAAACTTGATTATTCTACCAATAAATTTTCTCAATCACCAACTTTAAGGCTGGTAACGTGATTAGCAAAGATATAAAAAAAAACTGATATAAAATTATATACTCACAAAAACAAATATACACACCAGCCACACAAAGCACTTACACACATTTGTTAACACACTGATAAACCGTATTTTACGCTCATTGATATTGATTTCAAACAACATAATATTTTTGACAAAAACAGCACCGTTATCATTTTTACAAAACATAATAATGATATATTTACAACTACTGTTTTTTGTTAGTAAATTAATTTGCTATCTTTGTAAATCATCTTATTGTAAATAGTAAGACGAAGTAATGAATTACACCGCATTTTAAATTTAAATTAAATATATCAGTTCATGGAAATTCCTGCAAAATACGATCCTTCATCATGTGAAGATAAGTGGTATAAGTACTGGCTAGAAAAAGATTATTTCAGCTCTACACCTGATGGTCGTGAGCCATACACTATTGTGATTCCTCCGCCAAATGTTACTGGAGTGTTGCACATGGGGCATATGCTCAACAACACTATTCAAGACGTGCTAGTGCGACGTGCTCGAATGAAAGGATACAATACCTGCTGGGTGCCTGGTACAGACCACGCCTCAATAGCAACCGAGGCGAAAGTAGTGCAAAAGCTTAAAGACGAGGGAATTGAAAAAAACTCACTCACCAGAGAGGAATTTTTAGCTCACGCTTGGGAGTGGAAAGAGAAGCATGGAGGTATAATCCTTGAGCAGCTTAAAAAGCTTGGGGCATCATGCGACTGGAAGCGTACCACTTTCACCATGGACAACCACATGAGCGAAAGTGTAATAAAGGTGTTTGTAGACCTACATAAAAAGGGTCTTATATATAGAGGTGTACGCATGGTAAACTGGGACACTGTTGCCCTTACTGCGCTGTCTGATGAGGAGGTTATACACCAAGAGGTTCAAAGTAAGCTCTATTATCTACGTTACAAAATTGAGGGAAGCCAAGAGTATTTGGTAGTAGCAACAACACGTCCTGAAACGATATTAGGAGATACTGCCCTATGCCTAAACCCTAACGATAGCCGCTACACTCACCTACATGGTAAGCGTGTGATAGTTCCATTAGTAGGACGAAGCATTCCTATCATTACCGATGAATATGTAGATATTGAGTTTGGTACAGGGGCTCTAAAAGTTACCCCTGCACACGATGTAAACGACTATATGCTTGGTGAGAAATACAACCTAGAGGTTATAGATATATTTAATGATAATGGCACAATAAACGACAAGGTAGGCTTATATGTTGGCATGGACCGTGCTGTTTGTAGAGATGTAATTGCTAAAGATTTAGCTGAAGCCTCTCTGCTTGACAAGGTAGAAGATTACACTAATAAGGTGGGTTTATCTGAGCGAACAAACTCAGTGATTGAGCCAAAGCTCTCGATGCAGTGGTTTTTAAAGATGGAAGAGCTAGCAAAGCCTGCACTTGATAGTGTTATGAGCGATGAGGTAGCACTTGTGCCTGCAAAGTTTAAGAACACCTACCGACACTGGATGGAGAATGTAAAAGATTGGTGTGTGT
Source organism: uncultured Rikenellaceae bacterium (assembly GCA_947038135.1). Taxonomy (GTDB): domain Bacteria; phylum Bacteroidota; class Bacteroidia; order Bacteroidales; family Rikenellaceae; genus CAMQVM01. The sequence continues at coordinate 1,478 of CAMQVM010000017.1, read as the reverse complement.
CACGTCAGCTATGGTGGGGTCAGCAGATTCCTGCATACTACCTTCCTGAGGGAGGTTTTGTTGTGGGTGAAACTCCTGAAGAGGCTCTTGCTGCCGCCAAAGAGAAGACTGGCAATGACTCCCTTACGATTCAAGACCTTCGTCAAGATGAAGATGTACTAGATACATGGTTCTCGTCGTGGTTATGGCCAATATCGGTATTTGATGGTATCCGCAATCCTGAAAATGAAGAGATAAATTACTACTACCCTACAAATGACCTTGTTACTGCTCCTGAGATATTATTCTTTTGGGTGGCACGTATGATTATCGCAGGGCATGAGTATCGTAAAGAGATACCTTTTAAGAGTGTATATCTTACTGGTATCGTGCGTGATAAGCAGCGACGCAAGATGAGTAAATCGCTTGGCAACTCGCCAAACCCACTAGATCTAATAGCTAAATATGGTGCTGACAGCGTACGTATGGCTATGATGATGTGTTCGGGAGCGGGTAATGACCTTATGTTTGACGAGTCGCTTATTGAGCAAGGGCGTAACTTTGGCAATAAAATATGGAACTCTTTCCGCTTAATTAAGGGATGGGAGTGTAAAGATATGGAGCAGCTAGATAGTTCAAAGCTTGCTATTGAGTGGTTTAATGAGTCGTTAAACAAAAACATCACTGAAATAGAGAGTGCATTTGCACAATATCGTATTTCAGAGGCGTTGACCCTGCTATATAGATTGTTTTGGGATGAGTTTTCGGGTTGGTACCTAGAGATGATCAAGCCTGCATATGGCGAGCCTATTGACTCTAAAAGCTACGAGGCTACAATTGATATTTTCGAGAAGCTGCTACATTTGATACACCCTTTCATGCCTTTTATAACAGAAGAGCTATGGCACTTTATTGGAGATCGCAAAGATGGTGAGAGCCTAATGATATCTGCTATGCCTGCGCCTGCTGAGCATAATGCGGTGGTTATTAGTGATGTTGAGCAGATGAAAGAGATAGTGTCATCAATACGTAACATACGTAAAGAGAAAGGGCTGCCTACCAGAGAGCTACTAGAGCTGTATGTTGTAAGTAGCGATACTGCACTATTTAATAAGTATACTCCTTTATTGTTAAAGATGGCATCGCTCGCTAAGGTTGAGTTAGTAAATGAGAAGCCTGCTGCTCCTGCATCATCGTTTCTTGTTAAGACCTCAGAGTTTTACCTTCCTCTTGGCGAGTCGATAGATGTCGAAAAAGAGATTGAAAAACTTACAGAAGAGCTGAACTACCTTACTGGATTTCTTAAGAGTGTTGATAAAAAGCTCTCTAATGAGAGGTTTGTGGCATCTGCCCCTGCCGATATCGTAGAGCGTGAAAAGGCTAAGCAGGTAGATGCAGAGTCAAAAATAGCCTCATTAACAGAACAGATATCTGTGTTGCGGAATTAAATTTTGTTGAAGCTCTATCTTCAGCGCACTTTTGCACTTATAAAAGATTCT